>JBEHXD010000597.1:0-3745 GCA_048498875.1 Verrucomicrobiota bacterium | reverse complement strand
TTTCGCCAAGGCCAAGAAAACCAAGGCCCGCAAAGTCTCACCAGAGGCTTTGGCCATTCTTTGCCGCCACAGCTGGCCGGGGAATGTGCGCGAACTCGAAAACATGATCTATCGCAGCGCGGTCATAGCGCAGGGCGATACGATTCTCCCGAAGGATTTGCCGGACGAGGTCCGCCTTAATGTCGAGGTGGCGGCCGCTCCGGCGGGCCTCGACGCGCTCTACGACCAGCTTTACGAGCAGCTCAAGGTCAGTCACCCCGACGACATGATCGAAGTGGTGACCGAAGCGCTGACTGCGCGCGGCGCGGGAAGCGACGCCGCGTCGGCGGCTGACAAAAAATCCAAGAAGCCCGCCGCTAAAAAACGCTGAGGGTTAGTTCGGTTCCTTCCAGACGACCCACGATCCTCGTCTTTGCCTCCGAGGCGTCATGCTGAGCGACGCGAAGCATCCATCGTGCGTTGTGGATCCTTCACTTCGTTCAGGATGACAGGTGGCGAAGGTCTGGCACTCGGTCGGACTCTCAAAACTCCGGTGCAAGCTCCCATTATCGATCGCCGTAACCCTTGGGCTTGGCCTTGTGCCAGCGCCAGGCGGTTTCGACGATCGATTCGATGGTTTTGAACTTGGGGGTCCACCCGAGTTCGCTCTGAGCTTTCATCGAATTGGCGAAAAGCGCGGGGGGATCGCCTTCACGACGCGGGCTGTATTTGACCGGGACTTTCAAGCCGGTGACTTTTTCCACGGCGTCGATCACTTGCTTTACGGAAGTAGGATTGCCCGTGCCGAGGTTGTAGAAGAGTGCCGTGCCGGGCTCTGACAACTTGTCGAAGGCCGCAATGTGTGCACGGCTCAGATCGTCGACGTGAACGTAATCGCGCTGGCAGGTTCCGTCCGGAGTGGGATAATCAGTGCCGAAGACCTGTAGGGCGGGTCGCAGTCCCTGCGCAGCGCCGATTGCCAGGGGAATCAAATGGGTTTCCGGGTCGTGATCCTCGCCGATTACGCCGTCCTCGGATGCCCCGGCCGCATTGAAATAACGGAACGCGGCAAAACTGAGGCTTTTCGCATGGGCGAGGGCTTTAAGCGCATTCTCCACGTCGAGCTTGGTCTGCCCGTAAGGATTGATCGGTTTCTGGGGCATGCCTTCGACGATTGGCAATCCCGTCGGCACACCGTAAGTGGCGCAGGTCGACGAAAAGACGAATTTCTTCACCCCGTGCCGCAGCATCACGTCGATAAGATTGTACGTGGCGGACGTGTTGTTCAGGTAGTACTTCAGTGGCGCGGTGACCGATTCGCCGACGTAGCAGTAGGCGGCAAAATGCATGACGAGGTCGAAGCGCTCAGCCGCAAAAATCTTATCCAGTGCCGCCGGGTCCGCGAGATTCGCCTCCTGGAGTTTTACTCCCGCGGACAGGGCGCCCCGGTGGCCGTACACGAAATTATCGAGCACCACGGGTTGATGCCCCGCAGCGATGAGTTGGCGAACGCAGTGACTGCCGATATAACCGGCTCCCCCGGCGACGAGTACTTTCATGTGCAGTCATTTATTGCTTTTGAATTTCTGATGGCTAGGCAAATTTGCTCCTTTCCGAAAGAATGAAGCAAACCCGTATCGTCATCACAGGGATTGGGCTGACCGCCCCTAATGGGAACTCGCTGGCCGAGTTCCGGAAAAACCTGATGTCCGGTATCTCCGGCATCACGACCATCGACGTCCGTTACATGGGCCGGCATCCCGCCGGCATGTGCACGTTCGATCCGCTGAAATACCAGAAAAAGAAGGACGTTCGCATTGGCACGCGCGCCGGAGGGATCAGCATCTATTGCTCGCGCGAAGCGATGAACGACAGCGGAATCAATCTCGAGGCACGCGACAAGAGCCGGATCGGTATTTATCTCGGTATTACCGAACACGGGAACGTGGAAACCGAAAACGAGGTGTTTAATATTTCGCAGTTCAAGTACGACACGAAATTTTGGACGCACCACCACAATCCCCGCACGGTGGCGAACAATCCGGCGGGTGAAGTATCGCTAAACCTGGGTATTACCGGCCCGGCTTACACCCTCGGAGCGGCGTGTGCCGCGGGGAATGTCGGATTGATTCATGCCGCGCAAATGTTGCGTCTCGGCGAGGTGGATCTCGCGCTCGCCGGTGGCGTGAGCGAAAGCCCGCAAACCTTCGGGATTTTCGCCGGTTTCAAGAGCCAGAACGCGCTCGCCGCCCATGAAGATCCCAAGAAGGCAAGTCGCCCGTTCGACAAGGCTCGTAACGGCATCGTGATTTCCGAAGGCGGGTGCGTCTACACGTTGGAACGGCTGGAAGACGCCCAGGCGAGGGGAGCCAAAATCTACGGCGAAATTGCCGGTTACTGCGTGAACTCCGATGCCACCGACTATGTGCTGCCGAACCCGGAACGGCAGGCGGAATGCGTGCGCAAGGCGATCGCTCATGCCGGCATGACGGTGGAGGACATCGATTTGGTTAACACCCATGCGACGTCCACCCCGCAGGGTGACATTCAAGAATGCCTGGCGATTGCCGAAGTATTCAAAAACCGCAGCAGTCCACCGCACATCAACAATACCAAAAGCTTTATCGGACATACCATGGGAGCCGCCGGGGCACTCGAACTGGCCGGCAATCTGCCCAGTTTTGACGATCTCATGGTTCATCCCACCATCAACGTCGATAACCTTGACCCCCAGTGCGATATCCCGGGGTTGGTTATCAACCAGCCGAAGGCCGCAAAACGGGTTTGCTCTATCCTGAATAATTCTTTTGGTATGTTGGGAATCAACTCGACCTTGATCATCAAGCGTTTCGCTGCCTAAACACCACCGCCAATCCATGACGAAAGACAACTGCAAGAAGCTGGTTATCGATATCATTTCAGACATCGCCCCGGATGAAGATTTGAGCGCCATCAAGCCCGAGGTTCGTCTGCGCGACCAGCTTCAGCTCGATTCCATGGACTTTCTCGATATCGTCATGGAACTGCGCAAACGTCATGGCATCGAGGTTCCTGAGGCAGATTACGGCCAGCTCGCTTCGCTTGAAAGCTGCGCTGAGTACCTGACCCCGAAGTTCGTCGCCAAGGGTTGAACTGCCTTTCCTCCGGCGACCGGGAGCTCGTCGCCGCTGTGTCATGAAAGACTCCCATTACGACGTTGCGATTATTGGCGCCGGCATGTCCGGATTGGCCGCAGGCATTCGTCTGGCCCATTTTGGACGCAAAGTGTGCATTTTTGAGCGCCACAACGCGACCGGTGGCCTGAACAGCTTTTACAGTATCGCAGGACGCAAATACGATGTCGGGCTGCATGCGCTGACCAATTACGTGGCGCCCGGAGTCAAAGGTACTCCGCTGGGAAAGTTGCTTCGACAACTGCGCATCGAGCGGGAGGAATTTGCGCTTTGTCCGCAGAAGCAATCGCGCATCGCGTTTCCCAATTGTTCGCTCAAATTCACCAACGATTTTGGCGTGCTGGAGTCGGAGGTGGCCGCGAAATTTCCGCAGCAAATCGATGGCTGGCGATCGTTGATGCAGGCGATCCGGACCTACGATGACGTGTCGCTTGACGCGACCCAGGTGTCCGCTCGCGAAATCGTTTCGCGTCACCTGGGCGACCCGCTGCTGATCGACATGATTTTCTGCCCGCTGATGTACTACGGCAGCGCCCAGGAACGTGACATGGAATTCGGCCAGTTCGTCATCATGTTCAAGGCGCTCTTTCTTG
>JBEHXD010000596.1:0-3753 GCA_048498875.1 Verrucomicrobiota bacterium | reverse complement strand
TTGCGGCAATCTCCTTCATCACCTCGATCTCAAGGTCGCGTTCCGCCACCGGGGGCACAGCAGTAAGACGGGCAAAGACCGCCTCGTCATTAAGGGGTGCTACCCACACTTGCTCGGAGCAAAGTTCGTCGAGGAGCGGGCGAAATTGCTGGGGATCATGCGCCGCAAACAACGCTTGCGTATCCGCGTCGCGCCAAATCACACGTTTTCCCTCCGGCGCGACTCCCTTCGGGGCTACGCGCAGAAAAACGTTTTCCTTGCGCACCAATGGCCGGAACCAGTCCGCGGTAATGAGTGCAAGCTGGTGCGATGGCTTAGTGAAGTCCGTCGTTCGTCGATATATCAAATGAATGCGCTGCATGCGATTGGTGGAGAGCCAATCGTTCAAGAGTGTAAGTGTCGGCCAATACGACAGCGGGTCCCAGGTCGAAACAGCCGGTTCCTTATCGGGATCGAGTGGGCGCGAGCAATCCCCAAGATCTTCCCCGATGAGGAAGAGTTCCGGCGCGCGGCGCAGCGATTCGATCAGCTTTTGCCGCGACCAAGGTTCAGCACCGTTTAGCGAAGAGTCCTTCGTCTCCTTCAGGCCTATAATCGCCTCAATCCAGCGGTAGGCGTCGGCCCGCCGAAGGGCATCCCAATATGCTTGGTTCGAGTAGCTCTGAAGACACAGCCGACACCCACGAGTGCAGTGTTCGCACCGTAGGGTGTTCTTGGCGGCGTCCAGTAGCGCGACAAGCGAGTGCTCGCGGCGCAACTGCTCAACGTAGCCGGCCCCGCCGGGAACGGTATCATATAGGACCACATATACGCGCTGATCGAGCCCCCAACGATAGGAAGCAGCGATTTCATTATCGTCGAGTCGCAGCAAACGAACCGCCGAGATACGGATTGCTTCGGCCAGCGTGCGGCCGATATTCTGCACCTCGGTTGCCAGCTCATCCGGCGCGAGTTGAGCATGCGAGTTGTCCAAGATTGGATGCTGCTCAATCCTTAACTCCAGAACATCTGTCGCAAATTCGTGCGCAAAGTCCCTCAACGGAATGTTGGCGGCGACGCGCGTGCATTCCCTGCCGGTATAAGGCTCGCGATGAGCAGGCAGAGCCATTGCAGGCGAAGTCGCGATTAAGGCGAAATGACAGGAACATTGTTTGAACCCGTGACCCCGTCCGCGATTCAAGACCAGCATCCGGCCCTGCTGGCGATCTTGCAACGCCCATGCGACGCCGCGAATGCCCGTGCCAATGTCGAAAGCCGCCTGAGGGGCAGGGTTGACCAAAGTAACTTCATGGGCGGGCGGCGGACGGAGCCGCGACTTTCCGGGCCTACGACCGGAATCCTCGTTGCGCGAGGTCACAAAACCTCGGGGCTCGATAAAACGACGGACCTCTTTTGGCGACAGCGGGAGGTCGCATGATCCGCAGGTATTGCCAAAATGAGTCCGATCTTCCCCGACTTCTACGTGGCGGCAGTTTGCGCATTCCCGATAGTAGCGCTCGGTCATGAACTGCCGCGGAGTGAATGCGATGCCGCGTGAAGTCCACACTCGGTTGTTGGCGACAACCTCCGCCCCTGGAGCATATTCGGCGATCCCCAGACGTGCATCGCGGTCAAGATTCACTTCCCTTTCCCAAGGCTGCACAAACCCGGTGTTGCCGGTAAGAATTTCGAGGCGAATGGAATGAACTGGAAAACTATACGTCGGAATCAGTCCGTGCCTCGAAAAGAACTCGATCATCGGTTGTTGCGCCCACTGAAATGCTCGCGACAGGAATCGTGTAAATTGCGTTTGCTGTCTCACGTCCGCCGACAAGCGTGCATCTTCAGACTGTTTCCAATAGAAGCGATAACGCTCTCCGAATTCAGTGGCTACCTGATCCACGGCGTGGCGAAACGCCTCCGCCAGCTCATTCCAAGCCAGATGCAGCCGAACCCTGATTGCGCCGGCCGGAAGCCATTCCGAATATGATTCGGATTCGGACCGCGTTCCTTTCGACGCGTCGCTGTGCAGCCATTCCTCCAGAGTTCGCAAGAGCGCAGTTTGGTCAGCCTCATCGAACGCCGTGCGACTGCCTGCTGGCGGCTGGAGTTTTACGTCGAAAGCAGGCAACCCAAAAAACTCGCCAATTTGGACGGAATTGGAGGTAAAACCACGGTGTCGCAACCAACCGCTAAGAATCACAGAGAATTGGTGCCGTCGGAAAAGGGTCTGGTTAGCGAGGTTGACCGAAGGGGTTCGAGGGTGGGCATTCAGGAACGCCTGTGCGTCGTTGTAAACCGATTGGTCGTATAGGCGATTGCGTGCGTAGGTAACGCTGACCGGAGCTGCTTGGGCGCGGCGACCGGCACGACCGGCACGTTGGAGGTAGTTACCAATATCAGGAGGGACGTTCCTTAACACGACGGCGGATAGATCACCCAAATCTATACCCATCTCCATCGTCGTGGAGCACGACAACACGTTAATTGTTGCCTGTTTGAACTCGCGTTCAATGTCCTCGCGCAAGGCAGCCGAAAGCGCCGCAGTATGCTCGCGTGCGCGCGCGGATGCGAATTGCGCGCCACGAAAGATCGTCGCATAAACATTTCTTTCCAGATGGGTTTTATATTCCTCAGAAAAAACCGATTCGAGTCGGCCCGAGCATCCGAACTTGGAGCATTTACGGCCAGTGTCTTTTGTTTCCCAAGTTCCACATCGATTGCATTTCAGCAGGCGGTCTTCTGCCACTAGGCTGAAATTCAGCGCGGAAGGATCGAGGCCGAACGTGGGGTCAGCCGAGGGATAGCCAGCCGGGAGAGCGCTAGCGATTTCACGGTAAGAGGGACGGTAAAGCGGACATAGTAACGCTCCTGGATTTCGTCTAAAACAACCTGGAGGCCGGTTACCGCTATCTGTCTTTGAAACCGAAGAAGGATCGTTGACGAGCCGTTACTGTTAGTTGCTGTCAGCTGCGCCGAACTCGAATGTTCACCGATAAGATCACCGAGGCGCAGAACAGACCTTAATGTGCCATCCGTTGTTTTCGCCAGTATCGCCACGCCCGATTCGAGCGTCCAATCTCCAGTAGCTTCTAGTCGCACAATCAGCCGGCGAGGGTCGTTCGCCGGAACGTGGAGAAGCGCGCCGAGTTCGTAGGGTTCCTCCAGACCAGTTGTAACATCCAAAATGGCCACAGAGATTCCGGGCCGGCGGAGCCGAATCCTCGCACCGGGGTGTTGCAGGCTCAAAACTACTTCCGGCGCAGACCATCGAGGTAGAATGCGGACACCCGAACGATCGCCAACAAGCCCCTCACAACTCCGCCAATCCACGTTCGTAGGCAGGCTGCCACATCGATAGCCGAAACTGTGATCAACATATACCAGCCCTTTCCAAAACCACACCTTTCGCCTTGTCGTCTTGCCGCTCGCGCGAAACTCACAATCTAGGAAATGAACGCCTTCTGGAAGTCGTGCGACATACTGTTCAATCCGCGCCTGCAACTCTGTTTCGGAGCCAACGGCGGTCTCCCCAGCCCCGGACAAAATGCGGATCATGAATTCACTCTCAACTGCCGCGTCCTCCGGTGGTGCGATCAGGGTCGTTTTGAGTCCGGCCCCATAAAATACCTCTTCTCCATCGACCGTGCGAAGTCTGCCGCCATCATGTGGTGCGAATAGGATGCACGGTTCCTCGCGGCAGGTAATTCGCCAACGGTGATCGCCGTGCGACAATGCGATAGCCGTTTGTCCCCAAAACGATTCATAGATCAC
>JBEHXD010000595.1:0-3769 GCA_048498875.1 Verrucomicrobiota bacterium | reverse complement strand
AATTAAGAGAATCCTTCCATCTTTTATGGGATCTCTTGGAGGAGCAGAACACGCCGGAAGGACGGCTACTCATCGCCCATTACGAAGGAGCATTCAAATCGCAGCCATCCGAACAACTCGGCGGAGTGAAAACGACCGTCGCCAACTACCTCCATTGTTTCGCCGAGCCTGGTATCGCCGAGGTCTTCTGCCCCGCCAAGCCAAGTTTCCGTTTCGATGAACTCGATGCTGGCAAGGTGGTGTGCGTCTCGTTGCCGCAGCGGTATCAAGTCGAGCGCCGCTACATCAACACGCTCCTCAAGCTTTCATTTTACGCGCACGCGCTGCGTCGCTTCGACAAACCTGCCTCAGCTCGTGCGGCGGACAATCTCCTGATCTTGTGGGCCGACGAAGCGCAAAAAATCGTCACGGCATCCAACGACGGCATGTCGGACTACAACGTGGTCGATGTGATCCGCGAAGCTCGCGCGACAGTGGTCGCCGCGACTCAGTCCTACCAATCCCTCATCCCGCCGATGAACGACGAGCGGAAGGCAAAGGTCTTCATCGCGAACATGGCCAACCGGGTGACGTTCTGCGCGGCAGACGAGGACTCCGCTAAAATTGCCGCCGACACGCTTGGAAAACGTAAGGCGAAGAAACGCACGATCGGCTATACAGCGGGCAAGCGCAGCACGTCTTGGACGGAGGAAGACAAATACTGGCTCGAACCGCACCAACTAAGGAAGCTCCGGAAATTCGAGGCGGTGGTGCAACACTGCAACGGCGCTTTTCGTAAGGTCACGTTGCCGCCGCAGGGCGCGGATGGGAAACCTCCAGCATGGTATCGGAACTGACAGCGGCGGCGAATGGAAATGGACAAGCGATTCTCGCGGATCGATTGCGCGAACTGCCGGAGCGCCTAGCTACGAAGATCAAAGGGCAACCGCATCTGCTGCCGCGCATCTGTTCGGTTCTGACCCGAGGTGAACTGGGTCTTGCGCATCCGCGTCGTCCGAAAGGTTCGTTTCTCTTCGTCGGGCCTACCGGCGTGGGAAAGACGGAGACCACGAATGTTTTCACCGACTACATTTTCGGCGGTAGTGCTCCGATTCGCTTCGATATGTCGGAATATCAAAATCAGGTCGCGGTCGAAAAATTGATCGGCGGAAGCCATGACGATCCAGGACTGCTAGGCCGTTCCTTGCGCGGCGTCGTTCGCGGCACGCTGCTATTCGATGAAATCGAAAAGGCACATCCACTCGTTCTGGACCTTTTCTTGCAAGTCTTGGAGGACGCTCGCATCACACTCGCCACTGGCGAAGGGCTCGACCTACGCGGCTTCTACGTCGTGTTCACTAGCAACATCGGTTCCGAGGAAGCGATCCGCATGGAAAATGCGCCTTTCGCCTCGGTGGAGCGAACCGTTCTTATGCGAGTCCGCGAGCGCCTTCGGCCTGAGCTACTTGGCCGCGTCACTGAAATGGCGGTATTCGCAAGATTGCCGTATGCGGTCCAACGGGCGATTTGCTGCGACATGATCGCGGCCGAATGCAGCCGGCTTGCTGCTCTTCGCTATCAAACTAGAGTCAGTGACGCGGCGGTGGAGTTTCTAATCCGGCAGGGGTATCATCGCACACTAGGCGCTCGTCCCATGCGCGGCACCGTCGAACGATACCTGCAAGAAGCGGTATCGAATAGCCTGCTTAAGGGTTCCTCCGGCAACGGAATGGTGACGGTTGCCGGGAATGGTCAGCACTTGCTGCTTTCGGAATAAGGACATACCTTGCAGGCAAAGCGCGTTTCTGTCGGCACGCCGTATCCACTGTCCAAGTCTCCACTTGAGAAAGCTTCGGATCGATCCATCCTGAAAGAATTCGACACACACGACCCCGCGGCAAACGCTGCCCGGTGCGGCCCCCTCGGAAACGAGGACAGCGACGCGAACTCAAAATTGTTACGCCTTCCCCGTGAATCCGTCGCCCATCCCCCGCGAATCCGGCCCGGTTGAGCACGAAAGTGCCACCGAGTGGTTCACTGATCAGGTGGAGCCTCACGGTCCCCAGCTTAAATCCTATTTGCGTGGAGCCTTCCCCAATGTCCGCGACGTGGATGACATCGTGCAGGAATCCTATCTGCGGGTATGGAAGGCCCACGCGGCTCACCCCATCCAGTCGGCCAAGGCATTTCTTTACAAGGTGGCGCGGCACGCGGCGCTCGATTTGCTACGCCGTAATCGCAACTCTCCCATCGAGCCGTTGGGGGATTTGACCGCGCTGCGCGTCATAGAGGAAGGACCGGACGCCGCCACGGCTCTTACGGTGCAGGAGAAACTCGATCTCCTGGCTGATGCCGTGGTGACTCTGCCTACTCGTTGCCGTGAAGTCATCCTGCTCCACAAAATTCAAGGTTTTCCGCAAAAGGAGGTCGCCCGCCAGCTCGGCCTTTCGGAGCGGACGGTGGAAAATCATTGCCGTCTTGGCGTGAAACGGTGCGAAGCCTATCTGCGCGCCCGCGGCATTAACGATTCCTGTTTGCGATGAACGCCAAAGACGGAAACCCGCAATCAGGGAAGCCCGCCGACCCCGAGCGCACCGCGTTGGATTGGCCGCGCGAGGCCGGCCTGAGCGAAGAATTCCTCGCCAAGGTTGATCTCCGTCTGAGGTGGCGAAGGCGGCGGCGCATCGCCGGCACCGCTTCGTTGGCGATACTCGTCTTTTTTGTCGCCTTCTGGGGAGTCCCCTACGTCCGCGATACGGCGACCGTCGCGACGGTTGCCGCGCAGCGGCATACACACGCCCTGACCGACGGCTCCAGCGCCGAACTCAATGCCGGGTCCAGTCTCCATGTGGATTTTCGCCACGGGCAACGCATGGTTCAGCTCACGCAGGGCGAGGCGTTTTTCTCGGTCGCGAAGGATACGGCGCGCCCCTTTTTCGTCAAAACTTCGGCAGGCACGATTCGCGTCACCGGCACGCAGTTCAATGTTCGCGTCTCCGGGACCGGTGCTGTCGAGGTGACGCTCATGGAAGGCTCGGTAACCATTCAACACGCCTCCCGCGATTCAGAAAACCTTGTCCCCGGGCAGCAACTTGTTCTCGGCCCCGCTGGAGCAAATCTGAGAGCGCTACCCCCCGATGCGCTGGAAAACGTCGTGGCGTGGAGAAGAGGCCGCATCGCACTCGATGGTCTCACGCTGGCCCAGGCGGCGGAGCGGATGGGAGCATTTCACGGCCAGAAAATTGCGGTGGCGCCGGACATTGCCGGGTTACATCCCGGCGGCGTGATCCCGCTCAATGATCTCAAAGGTTTCTTTTCGGGGCTGGAAACGGCCTTGGCTGTCCAAGTGCTGCCTGTTTCCGATGGTTCTTTCCGCATCGTGGGAAGCGTGCGGCGGTGATCGTGGAAGAAATTTGCTCCTACGGTTGAGTAGTTGAGCCGAGTGGTCCGTCAGAAATAACGTGACTGCATCCGCTAGGTTAAAATGTTCGCTTGGCTCCTCGGGAGCGTGGCTTTGGAGAGCCATTGCGTTGGTCTGTCTGCAGGCGGTGGCCGTGTCGGCTCCGGTGCATTTCAACATTTCCGAGCAGCCGGTGGCGTCGGCGCTGCAAACCTTCATCAAGCAATCCGATGCGCAGGTGATGTTCAGTCATGACGAGGTGGGGAGCACGCGGGCCAATGCGGTTTCCGGGTCGCACGAGCCCGAAGCGGCCATGCAGCTGCTCCTCGACGGCAGCGGGTTTACCAATCTAGCCAATTCCTCGGGGGTCGCGCAACGAACGACGCCCAG
>JBEHXD010000594.1:0-3772 GCA_048498875.1 Verrucomicrobiota bacterium | reverse complement strand
AGCCCCGCGCACAGGCCGAGCAGGGTGGTCTTGCCGCTGCCCGATGGGCCCACGATGGCGCAGGTGCCGCCGGTTTCGATCGCGAACGACACCTCCTGCAACACGGTCAGCGGGCCCGTCGCGGTCGGGTAGGTTTTGGTGAGTCGCTCGACTTTCAGGATGTTCTGGCTCATGTAGCGTTTGAAACAATGGCCCTGAACAAGAGTGAACTTGCCCCAAAGCGCAAAAACCAAACCGGGCGCCTCCTCGCCTTGGTCGTCGCTTTCTTCGCTGTCACACTGGGGGCGGCCGCGGAAACCCAGACGATCGTTTTCTTCGGCGACAGCCTCACGGCGGGATACGGCCTGGATCCCGACGAAGCCTTTCCGGCCCTGATCCAGAAGAAAATCGACGACGCCGGCCTGCATGCCCGGGTCGTGAACGCCGGCTTGAGCGGCGAAACGACCGCCGGCGGGTTGCGCCGGTTGAACTGGATTCTCCGGCAGAAAATCGATGTGTTCGTGATCGAACTCGGCGCGAATGATGGATTGAGGGGCATTGCTCCGGAGAACTCGCGCGCAAACCTCCAGGCCATCATCGACCGCGTCCGGGAAAAATATCCGCAGGTTTCCCTCGTGCTCGCCGGCATGAAACTCCCGACCAACCTCGGTCCGGAGCACACCGCGCAGTTTGCCGCCCTCTATCCGGAACTCGCCCAGGCGAATCATATCGCCCTGATTCCCTTCCTGCTCGCCGACGTCGGCGGAGTGCCCGGTCTCAACCAGGCCGACGGCATCCATCCCACCGCCAAAGGCCACGAGATCGTCGCCAACAACGTGTGGTCCGTGCTGAAGCCGCTAATCCGGTAGGGGCCGATGCCCACGAGCGACTGTTCACCTGCTGTAGGTTGCGAGCTTGCTCGCAACGTGGTGCGACCAGCGCACCACCTACGAAATGCCACCAAGCGCGTCCGGAGGCCGCGCTCCACCTTTTCGCATCTTCCCTGCGAGAAACATACTCTGTTGGAAATCGAACGTCGCTTCAGGCTGATGATGACATCGTCCCTGCATAAACCGATTTCTTGCAGGAGCGGCTTTATGCCGCGATCAGGACGCCCGGTCGCGACATAAGCCGCTCCTACACCCAAACACATTAAGGTGGAACGCGACCTCCGGGCGCGTTTGTTCGCGTGCCGCTTCCCACGAGCGACTGTTCACCTGCTGTAGGTTGCGAGCTTGCTCGCAACGTGGTGCGACCAGCGCACCACCTGCGAAATGCCACCAAGCGCGTCCGGAGATCGCGCTCCACTTTTTCGTATTCCCTACCCTCACGCCCACGCCGACTCCGGCGCCTGCTGCAACCGTTCGCGCACCGCTGCGGGAATTGGCTGCGGGATCATCGCGCCGTGCGGATCCTCCGTGACACACACCGCGGTCATCTCCCCGGTGGCGACGACCTGACTGGATTTGCGAAACTGGAAAACATACGTGACCGATTTCACCCCGAGCTTTTTCACGAACAGTCTCACCTCCGCTACATCGTTGAACCGCAGCGGCGCGAGGTAGTGACAGGTGGCCGTCACCCGCGGCCAGCCCACCACCTGCCCGGGGACAAACGACACAAGCGGCAGATCGAGCGACCGGTAAAGGGCGGCCTCGCAACACTCCATCCATTTGAAAAAATTCGAGAAATGCATGATGCCGGCCATGTCGGTTTCGTGAAACTCCACCTGGCGTGTGATCGTGAACTCGGAAGGCATGGATGGGGAGTATTCCCGTGCGCCGGTCGGTGGCAATTCCGTTCATCCACGGCTTGAGTCGCGGTTGGAATGTGTCAGAAAGACCGCGATGAACTTCCTACTCCGCATTTTCGCCGTGGGCAGCCTGCTCACTGCCGTCCATTCATTCGCCGCCGATGCCTTCGAAGGCAAGGTGACCCTCGCCATGACCAGCGACAAGGGAAAGGTGACGACGGTGAACCAAACCTTGAAAGAGGGAAAACTCCGCATCGACATGAACAGCGAAGGACATCAGGGCGCCACGATCATGGACATGTCAAAATTCGAGATGACGGTTCTCATGCCCGAGCGAAACATGTACATGGTGATGCCGCTCAAAAAGCCAGTGGAGCAGGAAATGGCGAAGCACCATGAAGACCCCGCCGCCAACATGGATGTCCAGTCCACCGGCAAGACGGAAACGATTCTGGGCTACAAGACCGATCAAATCGTGATGACGGACAAGGACAAGGGCACCACCACCGAAATGTGGGTGGCGAAAAGCCTCGGAACATTCATGGGCATGGGCAGCGGCGGCAGCCCGTTCGGGCAAAAGAGAAATGCCGCCACCGCCGCCAAGTGGGAGGAAGCATTGAAAGGCAAAAGCGGATTTCCGCTGCGCGTCGTGACTCACGACGCCAAGGGCAACGAGACCTTCAAGATGGAAGCCACCAAGATCGAACCCGGCCCGCAGCCGGATTCACTTTTCGTTCCGCCTCCCGGCTATCAAAAATTTGAAATGCCCAATCTGGGCGGGCTGAATCCGTTCAAACACGAATAAGCCATCGTTCGCCCTCCCCCTGCCCGGCCGACCGTCTGTCGATCGGGCTTTTTTGTGAAATAGCCGCTCCGCAGTTTTCGTTTTCCCCTTCACGCCCGCATGTCGTCAGAAAATTCCCACCGCACCGAATACGAAGGCCGGCTGCACCGGGCCCTCGCCTACGTCGACGAACACCTCGACGAAACCATCAGCCTCGCGCAACTCGCCCACGTCGCCGCGTTTTCCCCTTTTCATTTTCACCGGATCTTCGCCGCCCACGTCGGTGAAACACTCGGCACCTACCTGACCCGGCGCCGGGTCGAACAAGCCGCCGCACGATTTGCATCGCAACCCCGGCTGAGCGTGCTCGCCGTGGCGCTGGGCGTGGGTTTTGGTTCCGCCGAGGCGTTCACCCGCGCCTTCAAAAAACAATTTGGCTGCGCTCCGTCCGAATGGAAAAGACAACGCCTCACCCCTGGCTTAAAAAAAAGCAATCCGGGTCAGATGAAACGCAAGCCCGGTCAGGCAAAGGGACCAAAAAAACGGTATGGTTGGAGCATGAATAAAAAATCACCGTCATCGCGTCCGCTTCACGTCGTGGTCAAAACGCTTCCGGCCGTTCGTGTCGCCTACCTCCGCTATCAAGGCCCCTTCGGCGAAGCGGTCGGCCGGTTCTGGCAGAGGGAAGTTTACCCTTGGCTCGTTACCAGCGACCTGCTGGGCGTGCCCCGTACGGGATCAGCCAGGACGACCCGCAAATCACCGAAAAAAACAAATGCCGCTACGACGCAGGCGCGGAAGTCGGCAAGGACTACGTGCCCTCGCAAAAGGCCCAGCTGACCACCCTGCCCGGCGGGCTTTACGCGTGCACGAAGTTCCGCGGCACTTCCGCCGAGATTCCCCTCGCGTGGGAGCAAATCCTCCGCGAATGGCTGCCCGCGAGCGGCTACCAGCTCGATGCGAGAAACTGTTTTGGAAGCTGAAAAAGGGGTCAAAGCTGAAAAAGGGGTCATGCTTTACCTTTTACCTTTTTAACGAGACCGACATGTTTGCTGAGATAGGCGGCCGAACCCATGTCGAGCTGGGTCGCCAGCCAGCCGTTGCTGGCATCGGTGGTGGATTTCATGTGGTGGGCGATCCGCACCTTCCAGGGCGCTGATTTGCGATTATCCTCCCGGGCTTTTGCCGGAACCCGGTTTCGCAAGTCCGCCAGCATCCGCTGCCAGTGCGCTTCACGGACTTCGCGAACGCCGTCA
>JBEHXD010000593.1:0-3779 GCA_048498875.1 Verrucomicrobiota bacterium | reverse complement strand
TAGCTTGGGTGGAGGCGGTTTTGAGGCGGCGCCGATCGATGAAATGATCGGCGCGGCGCTTCGCGAAGATCGGGCCGGAACCCAAACTAACGATCTCAAGATTGTCGGACGGTACGACCAGCTGGTCCACTTGCTCCAAAAAGAACTGGTGGAGGAGCGGGTTCATCTTCAGCTCGGTGCCTGTGTAGAATCGGTTCGCTGGGGAGAGGGCCTGGTCCAAGTCTATGGTAAAAACATAAATGGAGGGAAATCTTTCGTCCGTGAGGGCAAGACACTGGTGGTCACCCTGCCGCTGGGCGTGTTGAAAGCGAAACACGTCCGTTTTTTTCCCCGACTGAAGGAGAAGGATTCACTGATTGCGAAGATGGGATGGGGACACGTCGTCCGGGTGGTGCTGCGGTTTAAGAGCGGATTCTGGTCTTCGTCGGTGGTGCCGAAGCATCTCGGGGTTGCCCACGGCCGCCATTTTGGGTTTCTTAACGCACCCGGACAACCGTTGCCGGTGTGGTGGGCGTTGAATGCACCGGTGCCCCTGCTTTGCGGGTGGGCGGGCGGGGAAGTGTCGAAACCGTTGCGCGATTTGTCTCCCGCGGCCACTCAGCGCGAGGCGATGCGCTCACTGGCTGCGATTCTCGGCACGAATGTGGCCGCGTTGCGGCGGTGGCTGGTGGATTGGTACTATCATCCCTGGTCGACCGATCCCTTTTCATTGGGCAGCTATAGTTTTCCGGCTGCCGGTTGCAAAAAGGGGGCGCAGGAGCTGGCACGGCCGGTATCGTCGACGATATTTTTTGCAGGCGAAGCGACGGCCAGGGAATACGGAACCGTCCACGGAGCGTTGGAGAGCGGGTTGCGTGTGGCGGCTGAAGTCGACCAAGCCCTGCGGCATCGCCGGAAGAGAGGAAGGTAACGGGATTGTTGCGATCTCAAGAAGAGCGGCGGCAGATTTGGCGCGGCCGGACAATTTTCCACGAAAAGCAATTTGGCCTTGTCGGCGGTGGTGGGTAGGTGGCAACTAACGCCCCCTTTTTCATGCAAACGCAGGTCCAGAAAATTTCCATCGAGCAGATCAACATTTATGGCGGAACGCAGGCTCGCCTGAAAACGAATGACGATGCCGTGGAAAGCTACGCGGAAGAAATGCAGCGCGGCGCGGTGTTTCCGCCAATCAACGTTTATTTTGACGGCACGACCTACTGGCTGGCAGACGGGTTTCACCGGTTTCTTGCCACCAAGCGCAACGGGCAGGCTGAAATCCTGGCGGAAGTTCAACCGGGCGGCCGGACCGAGGCCTTGCGCCATGCGCTGGGTGCGAACTCACTGAACGGCGTGTACCGCACCAATGGCGACAAGCGGAATGCGGTGGAAATCGCCCTGGAGGAATGGCCGGAGCTGGCGAATCCGGTCATTGCTGAAATTTGCAAGGTGTCGCCGGAACTGGCCCGGGGTTGCCGGCAACAAATGGAAAAAGCCGGACGCATTCCGCAGATGATCACGGTCAAGGGGCGCGATGGTAAATCCTATCCGGGAGCAATCGAACGCCAGCCCCGTGGGAAAACGGAAGAGCCTTCCAGTGAAAAAGGCGGTGGTGGAGGTGGCGGCGGTTTTTCGAAAGGCAAGGGTGACTCCGGCGCACTGGGCGGCACCACGAGCGAACTCGAGATCGAGGCGCGCGAAATGATCCGCAAAGGTGAGATCAGCCCGTTTGAACTCCGCAAGATGTCGAGTGCGACGGCCAACGATTATGCGACGTCCAGTGATCACGCTGCTCGGACAAATGCGCAAAGATGATCCGAAGCGTCGCGAAGGTCTCAACCGGATCAAAACCTGGATTGAAAAGGAACTGCGTGGAGAAAACGTAGCGCCGATCGAGCCGGCAGCAGAACCGGCAACGGCTGAGGTTTCGAGTGCGGCCACGGCGAATAGCTAGGGCAATCGATCAAAATCACCGGATTTTTAACCACTGATAGTCACTAATGCTGGCCAGAGACTCAAAGCCAACACGTTCGAAAATTAGTGAGCCATTAGTGCGGATTAGTGGTTAGGAAATTTTGCTTTGCGAGTGCGTGCAGTTCGTGACGGCGATAACCCTTCCGGTCAGGATCGGCGGCGCACTTGATTTGGAAGTCCTGCATGCGTTGGAACACAGCCAGCAATTGTTCGGGGTGCGGGTAGTCATCCAGTCCGGCCTGTTGCAGGACGAGGAGCAGCTCATGGGTTGCTTCCAAGGTGGAAAGGCAATCGGGCCGCGGCTGCTTTTTGATCACGTAGCGACTGGGGGTTGTCGGGATGAATTTGATCCGCGGCAGTCGTTGCAAGCTGGGGCTTAGACGGTGGATTTTCCGGGCGCCGCGCCAGGTGGCATCGATTAGAATCACCACGAGGCGGCGATCGCCGATCTGGGTTTTCAGCGAGGGGACCTGCGACGGGTCTGACAGGTTGGTCGCGGTTTTTCCGGGATACAGGAGGACGCAATAATTTTTTGGATCAGCGAGCACGTGCTGCACCGCCTCGTGTTCGTCGAAGGCGGTGCCCATGTACAGTTCGCTGTTGGGCAGACAAAGATGCGTCAGGCGCCCGGTGTTCGATTTCTCGATCTTATACTCCATCGGCGACATCAGAAAAAGAAACCGGGTGCGCGTTGCCATTGGCACCAGCGTGGGGCACCAGCAAAGACTTTTGGGCCAGAAACAGCGGTAGCAGGTTTCCCTCATGGACGGTTTAGCGGGAAAGGAGACAGGGTTCTTTCATTCCCGCTCAGACCGAACACAAACCGGCGGGGACGCGACGCCGAAATCGTGTCCCGGTTAAAACCGAGGCACGAGCATCGGAGTTTTCCGGCGATATTCGAGATAGTCGTCGCCATGGACGTCCAGGAGATCGCGCTCTTCGAGTTGAATCGCGATCAGGATATAGGCGGTGGTTGCGATCGCAAAAAGCAGGTGGGCCACGGTCATAGTGGGGGTGAACCAAAAGGAAAAGAACCAGCCGACATAGAGGGGATGCCGAACCACTCGATAGGGGCCAGGGGTAACGAATTTCAGGGGAGGGCAGTGCTTGCCTTGAAAAAATTTCCAAACCTGGCGCAGTCCGAAAAGATCGAAATGGTTGATCAGAAAGGTTGTCACCAGGACAAGCAACCAGCCGAACGCGAAACCCGCGTGCAGGATGATGGTCCCGGTGGGATGGTGAATATCCCAGATCAGGCCTCCCATCGGTTGCCACAGCCAGAAGAGCAGCAACAGGGCGAGCGAGGAAAATAGGACGTAGTTGCTGCGTTCAGCGGCTTCGGGCATGAAGCGGGTCAGCCAGCGTTTGAAGAAAGGCCGGGCCATGAGGCTGTGCTGCACCGCGAAGAGGGCGAGCAGCCCCAAATTCACGGCGAGGGCATTGCCGAAAGGAAGCGAGGGCGCCGAGTCCATGGATTTTGGGACGAGGAAATTGCCGACAAAGCCGGCTGCATAGCAGAACGTCGCGAGGAAAATCGCGTAGGAAACGGTACCGTACAGCAAAACGCCGGTGCGTTGGATAAAGGAAGGCAGGTGGGTTGTTTTCATGGGAAATGAGTCGGAGTGAGTTTATTGGATTTCAGGTGACCGCGTGATCAGGGAAGGAAAACCAGCGTGAAAACGGCGGTGAGGAGCACGGCGCTGGCGATTGCCCAGGCGGGCACGACGGCGGCGGTGATTTCCGGAGGAGGCTGGAACTGGGGAGTCATGGTGGATGCAAGTTGAAGAGCTCGCATCCTACTGAAACCCGCGGTCGAAGTCCTTTCCGGG
>JBEHXD010000592.1:0-3790 GCA_048498875.1 Verrucomicrobiota bacterium | reverse complement strand
ACAGCCCGGCCTCGCCCGGATCGGCGTCGACCGCTTTGGAAAGGCGACCGCCTCGCGGACGAGATGCCCATGCTCGTTCGACGACATCATCAGCCAGCGCGTCCCGGGCAGTTCGGGAGCCACGGCGCGCAGCACGTCGAAACCGCGGCCATCGGGCAGCATCCAGTCGGCGATAACCAAATCCGGCCGCTCGCTCCGGCAGAGTTCGACCCCTTCCCGCGCCGACCCGACGGCGCCGATCACGGCAAACCCGAACTGCTCGCGCAGGAGCGGCGCGATCAATTCACGGAGCATCTGATGATCCTCGATGATGACGACTCGCAGAGCGGGGCCTTGGTTCATGCGCGAGGCTAGCAGAAACAAAGCCGCCCGCTACCGGGTGAGTCACGTCAAGAAATGGGGGAATTACGCCAACCGATTTGCGTATCTGCACGGGAAACTCGCGAGTGATTCAGGTAAAGTGACCGTTCCAGTTCGCCTTTACCGATTTCCAGCTCGGTCAGGCATGCCTGAAGCAAAATGCTTACGAAAACGATTACATCCGTCTCGGTGTTTTCATTCCCTTTGTCCCCTAGAGGCGTTCGCACGAATGGGCACGGTGGTGATGCGGTATGAAATGAGTTGCCGGTTTCTGTTTTCGGATGCCCCACGTTTCCCTTTCCCCCGTCCGTTACAGCGCCTGTGATAAACAGGTTTTGTCGTGGAAGCGTGCACTGACCGGTTTCGCCCGGCTGGGCCTGATGCTCGTAATTGTCGCCTGTATTCCGCTTCGCGGGGCGGAGCCGGCCGCGACCAATCGCCCCGGGATGGAAGGCGTGACCTACCGTTTTTTTGACGATCGCACCGGCGGGGACATCGGCCGATTGCGTATCGAGCGCGTGACGATGGAGTATGGCCGGCGAGGATTTTTGCGGGTCGCTTGGCAGCCGCAAGTTGTGCTGGAGGGCGTCACGCTGGAAATCGTTTCCGGCGCTCCTTGGCCGGCGGCCGGAACGCAGATTTTGGAGGCTTTGCGCGCCGGGGGCCGCGAGGCTGGCGCCCTTCATAATCTTACGCTGCTCCCAGCGGGAACTTCGACGCCGAAGATCGTGGCGCCAGTCGCGCGCCTGCGGGCCGACGGCGCCATCGAATGTGTCGCTGCGGCCGTTTCCCCCGCCGGAGGCGCCGCCAGCGTTTCCGAAACCGGCTGTTTCTGGCTCAGCGGACCGCTCGCCGGCCGCTGGATCCCGCGCGCATCGATCGATGCGAATGCCACGCCCACTTTATCCACCGCTTCGCTTCAACCTTCCGTCCGATGAAACGTCTCCTTGTTGTTCTTGCCCTGTTGTTCGCTCCGCTGGCTTTCGGCCAGACCGCCGCCGATAAAATCGCGGCCGGCCGCACGGCGCTCGCCGCCCACGATCTCGCCACGGCGCAGACGCGGTTTCAGGAAGCGCTCACGCTGGCGCCCACGAATCAAACTGCGGCGGCACTGCTCGGCCTGACCCAACTGATCGGCATCGCGAACCAGTCGGCTACGAATACGTTTCTCACCGGCGCCGGACTACCCACCTCCGGTCGCGACATCTATAACTGGACGGCGCAATTGCCCGAAAACGGCAACGGCAAACAGATTCTCCCGGCCAATTACAATCTGAACACCGTTGCGTCCTATTGGCAGACCACGCTGATCCCGACGACCGTGGCGGCGCGGGCGAATCTCGCGTTCGTGACGAACCCGAGTTTCCTGCTGACGCTTCTCCCGTCCGAGACGGCCGGCCCGGCCCCGGTGAACATCGACTATGGCGCCGTGCTGATGGCACGCGCCGCCCTGAGTGGCGTGGAGTTCGTGTTCAATTTCCTCTCCGGCCAGAATCTCGACGCGAACCTCGCCGCGCTGACGCAGCTCGCACAGGGCGACATGCTCACGATGCAGCGCATCCTCGCGGACAATCCCGACGTGCTGAAGGTGGGCGATACCGCGAAGCGCACCGCGGCTCAGGCGGCACTGGCGCAATTCATCACGGTATATCGTCAGGCCTCCGCCGCCATTCGCGCGCGGCCTCCCGGAGTGACGCGATTGTTCATGCTCGAACCGGACGACCTCGCGGGTGAAGCCGCGTTTCGAGCTGCGCTCGATAAGGTGGAGCGTTCGTTCACCGAGGCGGTCGCGGTGGGTAACGGCGCGATTTTCAGCGGCCCGTTGTTCGGCAGCTCGTGGGTGATGCGGGATCGGTTTCCGACGTTCAATGCCGCTACCGGCGGATTCGATCTCGAATCGATCGCGGATACCTCGCTCGGCGGCGTCGCCGTCGGCCTGACCCGCGAGCGGATCGCTGCGGCGTTCGACGGTGCGGAGATGGGCTGGACGGCGCTTAAACCGGCCCTTTCCACCAACACGTTGAATCGGTTCATTGTCCTGCCGAGCGGCCGGCGTCTTGCGGTGGGCAACAACGGAACGTTGGTTTTTTCCGACAACAATGGAGCAACTTGGACGACCCGGATCGGGGCTATTTCCGATACAACCCTCCCGGGGATAAATGGCATTGCAGCCGGTGGTGGGAAGATCGTGGCCGCCGGCGGCGGCGGTCGAATCTTTCTGTCCGACGACAACGGAGAAACCTGGAGCAAGAAATTGACCGGCTCGGCTACGTTTCGCGGAGTGGCCTACGGGGTGATTTCCGGTCAAGGTCGCTTCGTAGCGGTGAGTAACGATGGCGGAACCGCTACATCGACTGACGGTATCAATTGGTCGTCGAATGCCTCGCCTGGATTTAGTCTGTTCGACGTAGTTTTTGTCGGTAGCCCGGCGAACTGCTTCGTCGCTGCCGGCACGATCACTGGCGGAGCCGCGGCCGTGGTGACATCGACCGACGGTTCGACCTGGTCCAACCGCCTGACTGCGACCGGGACCAACTACGGATTGTTCGGGCTCGCACAAAGCGCGACCAAGGTGATCGCGGTGGGCGCGAGCAGCCATGTCGTGAGTGCTACCTTGGCCAACGTGACCACGGCTTGGAGTGAAGGCACCATGGTGACTCCGGCCACGACTTACTCGAACGTCACCTACAACGGCGGAAGCAGTCTATTTGTCGCAGCAGGTGCCGGTGGAGTGATGGCAAAATCGACCGATGATGGGGCTACATGGTCCAGCGTCACTACCGGCACCACCGTTAATCTCAACGGCAGTGGTGTTACGCCGGAAGGTATCTATTTCGCCGGCTCAGGGGGCTATGTTTTTCGTTCGACCGACCTCACCGCGACACCCCCGCTCTCGCGGGTGATCGATTCGTCGAACAGTTTGGCGCTCCGCGTCATCGATACTACGCTCTATGCGTTAGGTGCCAACGACACCGTCTTGAGCTCAAGCGATGGGACGACGTTTAATCGGATCGATACGAGCAGCGTCGGGAAGGTGTTTTGGGGCATCGTCAAACAAGGTTCGACCTACTGGATGGCGGGTTCCGGCGGCATCATTCAGACGTCATCGACCGGTAACGCTCCTTGGACTGTCTTGGTGAGCGGAAACGCCGGCACCAGCACGACGCAGAATCTTTTCTTCATCGACTATGTTAACGGGCAGTTTTTTGCCACGGGTGCGACCGGCACGATCCTGACTTCCCCTGCGGGAGCGACGAATACCTGGACGCCGCGCACGACCCAGGGCGGCAATATTTACGGTGTTGCCTATGGCAACGGCACGTATGTGGCGGTAGGCGGAAACGACAACACCTCCGCATCGTCGAGTATCAATTTCACCTACAGTTCCACGGACGGAGGTGTCACCTGGATTCGCCGATTTCCGCCGACC
>JBEHXD010000591.1:0-3797 GCA_048498875.1 Verrucomicrobiota bacterium | reverse complement strand
GGTGATTTCCCTCTCTGGCTCGCGCCCGAGCAGGTACGCATCGTGCCAATCAGCGACAAGGTCCTCGACTACGCCAAGGCGCTGCACACGCAACTGCTCGCCGCAGACCTGCGCGTGTCCATCGATACGCATTCCGACAAACTCGGGGCCAAAATCCGTCGCGCCGAGATCGACAAGATTCCGTATACGCTGGTGCTCGGACAGAAGGAAGCCGAGGCTCAAAGCGTCTCCGTGCGCTCCCGCGCCAAGGGCGACGAAGGGGTACTAAAGATCGACGACGTGATCACCCGCTTCAAGCAGGAGGTGGCGAGTCGCGCACTGCCGGAAAAGAAGATCCCGGCTGCGTCCCCAGCCCAAGCCAAAGCCTGACCGTCTCTTCCGCTCTGGTGACTCCGAAGTCACCAGAGCTTTTTTGTTTTTATTGAGGCAACACCTGGCAACCCCACCGCACCCCACCTATGTTTTCAAAAACGAGATCATTACTGATCCTCCTGACCGCTCTCGTTCTTCTACCGCTGACCGGCCGTACGGAAACCAATTCCGCCATTTCAGACGAGGAATGCACCAAGTTGGGCGAATCGATTGCAACGGATCTGTCCACCGGCAAAGCCGACGAAGCCGTCAGGTCGTTGGATCAATTTGCCCTCGCGGATCGTGTAATCGCCGGCCTTGGATTGAGCGATCAGGACGCCTCCGCCTTTCGTTCGGGATTATTATCCAAACTTAGCGGCGGACTCACCCAGCAGCTGAAAAACTATTCGTCCGCGCGTTTTCTGCGGATTCAAAAGGTCGCCGGTGAGAAACGCCTGTTAATCCGCTGCCTGAGCGAAGCGGGCGCCGTCAATCACCTTTCGCTCGTGACCGGACGTCGCGAGGGAGGGAGTGTCCGCTGGGTGGACGCCTACGTGTACCTCAGCGGGGAATTGATTTCAGAAAGCATGCATCGCGCGGTTTTGCCGATATTTGCAGAGCAACAGAAAGGCCTGCTCGAAAAGCTTACCTCAACGGAAAGCGAGTATATGCGGAATTTCGCAAAAATTGGCAGAGCGGTGAAATTGATCACGGCCGGCCAGCACGCCGATGCACTTGCGTTGTTTGCGGAAATGCCAGCCAGTCTTCAGCGGGAACACTTCATCCTGACCATGCGCCTGCGCGCGGCACAAAATGTCAACGACGCGGAATATTTGAAGGTAATCACCGATTGGGAACAGGCATACCCCAACGATGCCGCACTCGATCTGGTGTCGATTGACGGCGATCTTCTCCGGAAGGACTATGCTCATGCGATCAGGCATGTTGATTCACTCAACCATCAGCTGGGGGGCGATCCGTACCTGACCTACCTCAAGGCCAACATCAATTTCATGGCTGAAAACTACCAGGCGGCGCGCGCTTTCGCGCGGGAAGCCCTCGCGGCCGAACCCAGCCTGGCTCCCGCGTGGGATGTGCTGCTGAGCAGCTCAATCAAAGAAAAAAACTATCCCGAAACCGCTGCCTTGCTGGTTGAGTTTTCCGAAAGCCATCCGCATTCGAGCATCAAGAAAGTCATCGACGAGGCGGAGGGATACGCGGAATTCCGGGCCAGCCCCGAATATGCCAAATGAGCCGCCAGCCTTGACGTGAAGTAATCGCTGCGTCGACTCCGGAAATTTGGGCGCCCGCACGGTCAAGGCCGGTGGCACGGTTTCAAATTCGGAAAGAGTTTCATTCTCCTCGTCCCCGCATCGCGGTCGCGCTTCGTCATCCAGGCAAAATGGCGTTGTGAAGAAGGAGCATTTTTATCCAGACAAAGTTCGGCTCTTTTTTTCGCGGGGGATGTCCTCCTCTTTGTCCGCATTATGCGTGTTCTCATTGCCAACGATGATGGAATCTACAGCCCGGGGCTCGTCGCCCTGGCCCAGGTGGCGTCGCGCTTTGGCGAGGTGCGGATTGTCGCGCCGGATGTTGAACAGTCTTCCATGGGCCAGGCCATCACGGCCTCCCGTCCCCTCCTGTATCGGTCGATTCCCCTCGCCGGGTTCGAGGCCTATCGGGTGAACGGGACTCCGGCCGATTGTGTCTCCCTCGGTGTTTATAATTGGAAAGACATCGATTTGGTTGTTTCGGGCATAAACCTGGGCACCAATTTGGGCAACGCTTTGTGGCATTCGGGAACGGTCGCGGCCGCGAAGCAGGCCACCCTGGTGGGTCTGCGAGGCATCGCTTTCAGCACTCCGGTCGGCGACGGCAGACTTCCCGATTTTGAAACCATCGGTCCGTGGGCGGAAAAGGCGTTGAAAGCCGTGCTCGACCAACCCGAGTTGACCCTGGTCAACGTCAATATCCCGGAAAATCCGAAAGACCTTTGTTGGACGCGCCAGTCCGTGCGTCATTACGATGGCAAAGTGGTCCCGCAAACGGATCCGATGGGACGGCAGCAATACTGGTACACCGTAATTCCCATTGAGCAGGTTGAGGAAGGCACGGATCGCTGGGCCATGGAGCAAGGCTTCGCTTCCCTCACCCCCCTGCGCGTCGATCTCACGGACGAAAGCCAGCTGAGTCGCGTGCTTTCGCGCATGGCGGTTTCCGCGGTGAAAAAATAATTTCCAGCCCTTCGCCCGCCAGACATCGACCCTCGGGAAAACTACGGGGCGTCGCCACCGTCGAGTGAAAACACCTGGACCGATCGATAGTGCGGAGCACCTCCCGGCCGCGATTCGCTGCTCATAAGATGAAATTCGCGCACGCGAAACGGTGGCGCCTCGAAGTCCGGGTGACGTTCGAGAAATTGGGCGAGATGCTTGGGGTCGTAGCTCTCCGTCAGCCGCCCCAGGGTGAAATGCGGATGGAAATGATGGACGTCGATCGCCATGTTTACCGAGAGCAACGCCTCGTCGACCTGCTTGCGAAGCTGGAAGAGGCGGGTGTGACCATTGCCAACGCCTGCCCAAACGACCTTCGCTGGACCTCGCGAGGGAAAAACTCCCATCCCCCCGACCGGCAGGATAAATGGCTCGACTTTTACACGGCCCAAGGCGGCGATGAATTTTTCCTCTGCACCCTCTTCAACCGGTCCGATGTATCGCAACGTCAGATGAAAATTCTCACCGGGAGTCGTTCGTAGATCATCCGCGTCCGCCGCGACGTCCGAGAGTTCGGCTCGCACGGTCGCGGGCGGAACAATGGCGGTGAAAAGACGGAGCATGACAACGCGAGGCTAGATGATCTTTCTGAACCAATTCAAGACACGCCGCCTGTTTTGCCGGATCATGTTTTGCCTGATGTCAAAAAACGGAAATTTACCGGAAAACCGGCCAGTTTTCGCCTGACTAGTCAACGGCGGGCAAATCGGCGATACTTTTGGGAACAAGGTGCTCGCCCAGACCACATTACCCTGCCTGTGCACCTCTCAATGTATCGATTGGCATGAATTCCTCTTCCACTCTTCTCCCATTGACGAAAGATCTCACCCAGGAACCTCCCCGCAATCCTGACGACCGGCTGGGCGGATACGTGATTCTCGCCCGCGCCATCGACAAATGCCGTGCCGTCATCAATCGGTTGAACGGCGAATATCAGTTCAACTGTGCCGTCGACCAGATGCTTTTCAGCTTCAAGGGAGTCCAGGCATCGGCCCTGCGACGCTTCCTCGCATCGGGTGCCAGCGATGACGAGGTGATCGAGTGGTTGAACTCCCACGGCCTGAGCAAAACTCCGGAGGAGATCAAAGCCTGGTCCGATCAAATGGAATCATTCAGTTTCTATTTCGTGCCGGAAAAAAAGGCGTGGTTTATCGCGGAATGCGAACGCCTCGG
>JBEHXD010000590.1:0-3820 GCA_048498875.1 Verrucomicrobiota bacterium | reverse complement strand
CATGCCCGCACACGACGAACGCGACTGGGCGTTCGCGCAGCAGTATAATTTGCCCACGCCGCGGGTCATCGCCGCTCCCGACGGCAATGATACCCTGCCCTATTCCGGCGACGGAACGGTGGTCAATTCTCCCGGCTATGACGGTTTGCCGTGGGCTGACGCCAAGAAAAAGATCATCGCCGATCTCGCCGCGAAGGGCATCGGCAAGGGCACGGTGAACTACAAACTTCGTGACTGGCTGTTCTCGCGGCAGCGCTACTGGGGCGAGCCTTTCCCCATCGTCTGGGTGAGCGAGACCGACTACGCGAAGGCCGCCGCCAAGCGAAAAGACCTGCCGGCTCAACCAGTCACGTTTGTCGAGGGCGGCGTGAAGCAGTTTGCGTTGCCTCTTCCCGACGCGTCCCTGCCCCTCACGCTCCCGTCTGTTGAATCGTATTTGCCGAGCGGCAATGGCGAGAGTCCTCTGGCGAATGTCACGGACTGGCTCGAAATCTGGTTTAATCTCGAGACTGGCGAAGCGGTTCCGTCGAAAGCGGCGAAACCCTCCGGCGACGCCTGGATTCGCGCCCGTCGTGAGACGAACACGATGCCGCAATGGGCCGGCTCGTGCTGGTATTATCTTCGTTTCATCGATCCCCAGAACTCCCAGGCTTTCGCGAGTCCGGAGGCATTGAAATATTGGGTCGAGCCCAACCTGTACGTCGGCGGCGCCGAGCACAGCGTGCTGCATCTGCTGTACGCACGTTTCTGGCACAAGGTGCTGTTTGACCTCGGTGTCGTTTCGGAGTCGGAACCGTTCAAAAAGCTTTTCCACCAGGGGATCATTCTTGGCGAGGACGGCGTGAAGATGTCCAAGAGCCGCGGGAACGTCGTCAATCCCGACGATATCATCAAAGCCTACGGCGCCGATTCACTGCGCATGTACCTGATGTTCCTTGGGCCACTCGAGGCGATGAAACCTTGGAATCCCAAGGGTATCGAGGGCGTGCACCGCTTTCTCCGCAAAGTCTGGCGCGAGTGTCTCACCGAGGAAGGCGCGATCAACCCGCGCATTTCCAGCACAGCGGAGCTGTCCGCGGAGTCCACCAAGCTGCTGCACGAAACCATCAAGAAAGTGGGCGAGGACATCGAAGGGCTGCGCTTCAACACCGCCATTTCCCAAATGATGATTTTGCTCAACGCGCTGCAAAAGGAACCCGCGTTGCCTCGCACGGTGATCGTGGATTTCCTGCGCCTGCTGTCACCGTTCGCACCGCATCTGGGCGAGGAATTATGGGCGCGGATCGGACAATCCGGTTCCGTGATGTCCGCCGGCTGGCCGGAATTCGATGCGGGGAAACTGGTGGCGAGCACTATCACAATCGTGATTCAGGTTAATGGAAAACACCGGGGCGATCTGAGCGTTGCCCCTGACATTTCCGAAGCTCAGTTGATCGAGCTGGCCAAGGCGCATCCCAAGGCCGTGCCGCATCTGGCGGATAAACCAATTAGGAAGACCATCTACGTGAAAGGACGCTTGATTAACATATTAGTGTAAAATACCTTACTCCAGATTTACCTAGGGTTTATTTCCTTGTGATAGGGTTTAAACCCTACATGCTTCGTTTAACGCAAACAGACTTCAATTAAGTGCCGTTTTAAACGTTTCCCGAACATGAAAACCATCGCTTTTCGCACCCTTTTGTCCACCGCTGGATGGGCGGGTCTCGCTATGGCGAGTGCGCTGGCCCAACAGGGGCTGCCGCCAGGGAGTCGTGCTCCCACGACCAAGATTTATCTCTCCGAAGCCGAGGGTGAATCCGCGATCGTGAGCAAGGGCGTCACGTACACGGCTCAGCAGGCAAAGTCCTTCGATGCTCCTGGCACCGTGATCGAAACGAAAGACAAGGCGCACAACGCGTTTGTCTATTCCAACGGTACCGGGCTCTACATGGAGCAAAATACGAAAATCCACGTGGAGCGTTTCGCGCAGGAACGGTTTCAACCCAACTCCCCGACCCGCACGAATCCGGAAATCGAACCATCCGTGTCGCACAGCAACGTGGTGGTGAACCGCGGCATCGTTGGCATTTGCACCAACCAACTCGCGACCGGAACGACCATGCTCTACACGACTCCGCTGGCGCGGGTGGAAATCCGCCGGGGTCGTCTTTCCATTGAAACCACCGACAAGGAATCGATCATCGATTTGCTGGAAGGCGATATCACCGTCCACAACGGCGCGTCGGACAAAGTCGGCCAGGTGCTTCGCCCCGGTGATCGGGTGATCATTCGCGCGGCAGCTGACGGGCAGCCTGCGACCCTCACGTTGATCGAGACGCCCAAGGAATTTGCCCAGCCCCTGGACGAACGTACCAACGTCGCATGCAATGCAAAGAAAACCGTGTTCTTCGACGCTAATGATGCCGCGGATCAGGAGATCAGCGCCAACCCAGCCGTGCCCGCGCGTCTTCCCACCAATGTCACGGTGAGTCCCGACCGTCTCCCGGGCACCTGATCAAATCGTTTACCAGCCCGTAATGTTCACCACGACTCCCGGCCGTTTCCTGATTGCCGCACTGCTGCTGGCCCTGCCCGTTCACCGCGCCCACGCGCTGTTGAATTTTGACGGCACGCGCAACCAGGTCTTCGTTTTCGGCAGCGTATCCCTCGGATATAATTCCAATATATTTTCGGACTCCACGCAGCGCGGTGACTCCAGTCTCACGGGCGAAGTCGGCGCCGAATACGATCGCAATGCCGGCACGTTGGGCGTCAACGCGACAGCGAAGGTCGGCTACCAGACCTTTTCAAAATACACCGGGGAGAATGCGCTGAATCCCAATTTTTCCATCGAACTGACCAAGGGTGAAGGGCGTGCCACCGGTTCTTTCTCGGCGAACTATTACCGGGAAAGCCGCTCCGATAGTTCGGTCAATTTGCGCACAAATTCCTGGAATCTGCCGCTCGACCTGAAGATCAGGTATCCCTTCAGCGATCGTTTTTACGGCACCTCTGAAACCGGCTACGTGCGTCGGAACTACAACGACGACAACCCACTGCTGCTCGATTACCATGACTACAGCGAAGCCCTCGACTTGTTCTACGTCTATACGTCGAAGCTCGATCTGGTGGCGGGTTATCGCATTCGCTACTCCCAGGTAACCGGCGGACCCGACACCTACGACAACTGGTTCAACGTGGGGGCGGTGGGTTCCCTGGGCGCGAAACTCAACGGGCAGATTCGTTTCGGTTACGAGATCCGCGACATCAGCGGCGGGCCGAGCTACGATCACGTTAATGCGCTCGCCGCCGTCAACTGGATCGTGACCCGCAAGCTCACTTTGGTGGGCCAGCTCTCCCGCGACTTCAACACCATCGCCACCGGCCAGTCGATCGACTCCTTTGTCACTGCGTTGCGGGCGAACTATTCCTTCACGCGAAAACTGGAGGCCGAGGGCGGCGTTGCTTACGGCCGCAATCGCTTTCTCGGCGGCACGCAAGGGTCACGCCGCGACGATTTCTTCAGCGCGGACATCGGCGCCCACTATAAAATCAACGAGCACTTCAAGGTGGGGGCGAGCTACAGCTATATGAAAAACTGGTCCACGTTCGATTTTTCGGACTTTGATCGGCAGGGTTTTTCTGTTGATATCTCAGCTCGTTTCTAAGTCTGCCTTCATGAAGCCCGCTTTTTCACCGCTTTGGATTATTGTCGGCTTGTTTTTTGCCAGCGTCCTGACGCGTGGCGCCGACAGTCCTGAATCGGCGAACAAAAAGAATTACATCTACACGCTCTCCCTCGCCGATCAGATTCGCGTCGCGGTTTATCAGGAGGAAG
>JBEHXD010000589.1:0-3821 GCA_048498875.1 Verrucomicrobiota bacterium | reverse complement strand
CTCGCCCTCGCCGCCAAGGCGTCCGCCATCGGCCAGATCACCTCGCACCTGATGCACGGATTGCAGGGATCGGTCGAAGGTCTGCGGGCTCTGGTCAGCGGACCCGGAGCCGATCAATCCAATCCCGCCTGGGAATCCGCCGCCAATTACACGGAACGCCTTCAAACCATGATTCGAGACACCATCACCCTGCTCGGCGACACCAGCGCCAATGCCACCTACGAACTCAACGGCGATGAACTCGTCGTCACCATCCGCGAACGCAACCAGTCTCCCGCGAGGGAAAAGGGCATCGCGTTCGAGGTAACCGGTGGATTTTCCCACCCCATCGACAGTCATCGGGGCAGCCTGCTGTGCCTGATTGCCAACAACCTGATCCAAAATGCGATCGCGGCCACCGCTCACGGACGGAAAATCACGGCAACACTCACGGAAGTAAATCAAGTGGTCAGACTGGTGGTACAGGACGAAGGCCAGGGGATTCCCGAGACGTTGCGTGAACACCTCTTCCAGCCCGGACGAAGCAGCCGGCCCGGCGGTTCCGGACTGGGGCTGGCCATCAGCCAGCTGCTCGCCCACCAGATCGGCGCCACACTCACGCTGGAAAAAACCGGTTCCACCGGAACGACCTTTCAAGTCATGCTTCCGTTGTCCGCGAGTTGACTGGAATTCTTCACCGGATGCATGCGCCTGCCGGTGCCCGGTCATCGCACGACTCAATGCTCCTCATTGGGTTTATCGATTAACCCGGTTGCGTGCAGACACGGTAAACTGGGCGGCATGTTTTCCACCTCCCTCCTCATAAAATACCGTTCGCGCCTCCTGGCCGGCGCCCTGTTGCTGGTTTTGTTTCTGCTCGCTCCCTATCTTGTCGGATTTTCGCGGCCCTATCTGCCGCCCGAACCGCTGCCGGAGAAACTGTTCCTTGACATGCACTGTCATACCGCCGGCCTCGGCGCCGGCGGCAGCGGTTGTTTTGTGTCGGACGAATTGCGCCACAGTTTCAAACTCCGTTTCTACCTGAAAAGTTTCGGCGTCACCGAGGATGAAATCCTGCGGGACGGCGACGGCATCGTTCTCGCCCGGCTCTCGGCCCGTCTGGCCGGCAGCGCCCACGTCAACCGCGCGGTGATTCTTGCGCTGGACGGTGTCGTGGATGCGGACGGGCAACTCGATCGCAAACGAACTGAAATTTACGTGCCCAACGAATTTCTTGCCGCCGAAATTCCCAAATATCCCAACCTGTTGTGGGGCGCGAGCGTCAACCCGTACCGAAAGGATGCCCTCGCCCGCCTCGACTGGGCCAAAGCCCACGGCGCCGTTCTGATAAAATGGCTGCCCTCGGTCCAACACATCGATCCCGCGGATGAACGTCTCGTGCCGTTTTACCGGAAAATGGTCGAATTGGGCCTGCCGCTGCTTTGCCACACGGGCAATGAACGTTCCTTCACCCAGGCCCTCGATGAATTTTGCGATCCCGAGCGATTGCAGTTGGCCCTCCGGGAAGGCGTCACGGTCATCGCCGCTCACGCCGCGACCACGGGAAGTTTCGACGGCGAACGGTCGTTCGACCGGCTGGCCAAAATGATGCCCCGCTACCCAAATCTCTACGCCGACGTGTCGTCGCTCACGCAACTGAACAAGCACGGCTATCTCGATGAACTTTTGCACAAGCCCGAATTCCAGCATCGTCTGGTCTACGGTACGGATTATCCCCTGATCGGAATTCACACCCTCGTATCCCCCTGGTATTTTCCCCGGCAGCTTTCGTGGCACCAAATGGCGGGGATCACAAAAATCGCCAACGTCTGGGACCGGGACGTCGCCTTGAAGCAATCACTCGGCCTGCCCGCGGATGTCTGGACCCGCGCCGAATCGGTGATCGGTCAGTGAGCCGCCAGCGGGGCGCGCCATTTCGGGCGGGCGCGCCACAAATCCCGGCGGGAGTCAGCAACCAGAATCGGAGGCTGGCGGCTTAATTTCCCCCTCGCGTGGGAGGAGGAATGCGGTGACAAACCGGCTTCCATGGAGCGAATCCTGATTCCCGCCCGCACCCTCCTTCGCAATCGCGAATTCACCGTCGTATTGGCGGCGAACATCGTGCTGGGCCTCATCTCGTCGTTCGTCGCCCCGTTTCTTTCGATGTTCGGATCCTTCGAGGTCAAAATGACGCCGCTGCTGTTCGGCTGCTTCATGACCACCACCGCGCTGAGCAGCGTGACGATTGCCACGCTGCTGTCGCACCGCTCGGACACCCATCACTCCCGCCGCCACATGCTGTTGCTGGGGGGCGTCACGGGCGCGTTGGGGTACGCCGGTTATGCGTTTGTGCGCGACGTCATGCTGCTAACCCTGATCGGTTCGATTCTCCTCGGAATTTCCTCCATCACTTTCTCCCAGCTGTTCGCGCACGCGAGGGAATCGCTGAGCCGGGCGGACATTCCCGCCAGCGAAGCGCCGCTCTACATGAATTTGTTCCGGATGTTCTTCGCGCTCGCATGGACGGTGGGCCCCGCGGTGGCCGCGTGGACATTGAACAGCTACTCATACCGCGGCTTGTTCCTGACCGCCTCGATGCTGTGCCTCGTGTTCATCGTGTTGGTTGCCCTTTTCATCCCGGAAATTCCCCCTCCCGCCCAATCAGCCGCACGCCCCCCGGTTTCCCTGCTGAAAGTGCTTCACCAGCCAACAGTGCTGCCGTGGTTTGTTTCCTTCGTCTTCGTTTTCATGGCGACCACGATGTCCATGATGAATCTCTCCCTGCTCGTGCTGAATGTTCTCCACGGCACGCAGACCCAGGTGGGTTTCATTTACGTTTTGGGACCGGTATTTGAATTGCCGTTCATGTTTTATTTCGGGCTGCTGGCCACGAAGACGCATCCCGCGCTCCTGATTCGCTGGGCGGTGGTGTTCGCCCTCGTTTATTATGTGTCGCTCTCGATCGTTCGCGCTCCCTGGCAGATTTATCCCCTGCAAATCCTGAGCGCGGCTTTTGTCGCGGTGACCATGGGCGTCGCGATTTCCTTTTTTCAGGACAAACTGCCCGGACAGCCGGGCGCGGCGACCAATGTCTACGTGAACGCCCAACGCATCGGCGCCACGGCGGGTTATCTGATTTTTGGCGCCGTGGCGCAGAATTACGGCCATCGCGTAGTCTACGGAGTCTGCGCCGCACTGTGTGTCGCCGCCCTCCTATTGATGGCGCTGCAATCGGATCGGGCTTCCGCGTAGTCACCCCGGCTCTGGCGGGCGATTCACCCGCTTCGCCAATCGCCTCTTGTCTCTCCAAAAGAATTTTTGTTTCATGGCCGGAACTATTCCCCGCTCATGCCTCATCAACCTGCCGCCAATCGCTACGACAATCCCTCGCTCTACCGACGCTGTGGTCGCAGCGGACTGAAACTTCCGCAACTCTCCCTCGGGCTGTGGCACAATTTCGGTGACGTGGACGATCCGGCCAATCGCCGTGCGCTCATCCTGCGTGCCTTTGATCTGGGCATCACTCATTTCGATCTCGCCAACAATTACGGCCCGCCGCCGGGATCTGCCGAAAGGAACTTTGGCAAAATCCTGAAGGAGGACCTCGCGGGTTACCGCGACGAGTTGATCATTTCCAGCAAGGCCGGCTACGACATGTGGCCGGGCCCATATGGCGAATGGGGCACGCGCAAATACGTCCTCGCCTCGCTCGATCAGAGCCTGAAACGCCTGCAACTGGACTATGTCGACATCTTTTATTCGCACCGGCCCGATCCCAACACGCCGCTGGAGGAAACCATGGGCGCGCTGGCTCACGCCGTTCGCTCCGGCAAGGCGCTGTA
>JBEHXD010000588.1:0-3832 GCA_048498875.1 Verrucomicrobiota bacterium | reverse complement strand
GCTCGATGCCGCGGAGATTCTTCTCCCACTCCGACGGCAGGTAGAACTCGTCGGCGTCCTGCACGACCATGACATCGAAGCCCGCGTGCCGCGCCGCCTCAAGCCCCGCATTGCGCTGCGCCTCCTCGGTCTCCCACTCGCCCTCGATCACCTCGACCTTATCGTAATGGGGCGACTGGCGCAGCAGCTCCGGGTTCGACTGATTGCGATACGCTTCGCGCGCGGTGGGATTGTAGGTCCACGGCTTGGAGCTCGTGAGGACGTAGATGCGCTCCGCCCAGGGCGCGCAGTTTTCGATCGTGCGCAGGATATACTGCTCGCAATCGAAGAACAGGATCTGGACCGCGACTCTCATATCATTGCCACGCGCGGCGCGCCGCCGGCCAGCCGCCGGCGCGCGGCGGCGACGAATTCGTCATTGAACGTCTGCTCCTCGTCCCACTCGACTTCGAGCGCGTTGGGCGCGCCGTGGGCGCGCAGGAATTCCTGGCGATGGCCCGGATACCAGAGTGTAGGCCCCTGCCCGAGAAAGCTCGCCCAGGAGCTGAACGAACTCGAGCCCGTGCCGACGATCACGCCGGCCTGGCCGAGCAGCAGCAGATCGGCAACCGCGGAGCGGCCCGTGCTCACGCGCACGTTCTCCTCGGCGAGCAGCGGACCGAGTTCCTCCCGGCGGCCGTTGGTGAAAACGATCGCGGGCACGGATTCTCCGACCGCGGCGCGATACCATTCGAGCGGCATGCGAAAGTGACCGTTATGCCGCAGCGTTGCGCGGTCCGGCGTCGCCCGGAAATCCCCGAGTCGGACGTGCAGGCCGATCGCGCCGCGCGCCTCGTCGGGCTCCGGCAGGTGCCGCGCGCGCGTGATCCGCCGCAGCTCCGCGGCGATCACGTCTTGCTGGCCGACGAGCGGCGCGAAAAGCGGATAGATCAAACCCTGGAACCGCACGACACACGGTCCCGTCAGCGCGGCGCCGGTCCAGTCCTGCTCCGCGATCTGCCGGACGCGGGCGAGGATCCACCAGCGACGGAGACCGCGCACATAACCCGCCGCCCGGAAGAATCCGCCGTAATAGCGTTTGTCCGATTCGCGCCGCAGCCAGGGGCCGATGCGCAGGTGACCCCAGCGCGGAGCAATCATCGTCGCGCCGTGCGCGCGGCAAAATAGGAAGCAGCGGGCCCACGGAAACAGCAGGTTGCCAAATCCACTCGTCCCCAGCTGCGCATAACCGTAGGGTTTCACCCAGTCAGTCTCACGTCCGACGTCGCACCGCGGTTTCCCACGGGCGATTGCCGACGGGAATGAAAAGCTCCAGCGCGCGAGCGATGAGCCCCACGACGAGAATACTGTAGCCCGCGCTCCGCAGCGCGGCAAAGAGTCCGGTGCGCGAAAAGCCGTAGACCGCGCAGTCAATTAGCACGCAGAAACAAAGCAGGAAAATCGCGAAATGTTCTCGACACAGACGAAACAGGAAACGCTCGATTAGTGTCAATCCGATCGCGCCGAGGATCGTGAAGACCACGGCACCTAACAGACCAAAGCGCGACCAGCCGTCGGCAACAACGCCGAATTCCACCGACGTCGCCTCGTTGACAAGGAATCCGTAGTTGTTGGCGTTTTCGTTCGCCGCGATATTCCTACCGCCAAAGCGGCTGATGGCGAACATAACCGTCGCCTCTTCCCAGAGGCCGGTAACGCCGCGGTAAGGCACCGTCAAAGGCGTCATAAGCGGCACGGAAAGATTGCACCATGGCACCATGCGCGCGACGCCATCGACCGCCGCGACGGAACCCATCGTGCCCGCCTCCCCTTGGCCGCCGATCACGCGCTTCGCTTCTTGCAGCACGACGGTGGGGCCGACTTCCAGTGCGGCTATGACGGACATCCGTCCTACTTGGGAGCGCGTTTGTCCAATGACAGCCGCGAGCAGGAAAATTGCTACGCCAGCGGGGAACAAACGCACGGCCCATTTGAGTCGACGATGCCAAGTGTCCAACGCGACGAAAATGCCTATGACGAATGGCAGGAGCGCAAGAAAGAAGTAACCACGCGAACCCGTGAAAAAAGCGAGGAGCAGACTAATTCCAAAAGTGATGCACCAAGCAATGGTGGAGTAGCGCAACCGAAAGATGTAGTAACCGGCGAGCAATGGCGCCCAGCCGACGGAGCCGACGACGATGCGCACGATGTAGGCCGGCAGGGAGTCGACAAATTGCGGATCGATGGCCATCCAGTGCACCGCGTTGAAACCCGCGAATAGCACGAGAAGCATCTCGAGCTTTGCCGGCGGGTTCTTGGTCAGTTTGAGTAACTGTTCGGTGGAAAAACCCGACAGGCCCGCGCTGCTTAGAAGAAGCATCGCGATCACCAGACCAAAGCTCACAACGGTAAGGGAAACGAAAACTCCGACCGGCGCCTCGGCTATAATGAGAAATGGGTGCATCATCATCATCTCCTCGGGCAACGAAAACATCGTGAGCAAAAAGAACAGCGCGATTACTCCTTGGAATAACAGCGCAGTCAATAACACTACGCCGGCACGGAGCACATTCTTCGCGATGACAATTAGGAAGCCGATGCAAAGGAGCGCTGCGAAGCCACTGCATGTTACCGCGAGGCGACCTTCGTTCAAGGCGACGCCAACCAGCAAGCAGAACACCGCCAACAACGGCGCGAGAAAAAAGGTGGAACCTGTGAAGCCCCCGCTTCTGCGCACAATCCGCGCAGGTCGGCCGGCGCGCGGAAGAGGCCCCCGGGGTCCCATTGTTTTGTTAATATTCTCGACCATTCAAGCAGACATCAAAACGGAGCGTAGGCTCATTGAGCAAATTCCATTTTAGGCCGCGCACGCGCGCCACTCCGGAGGCATCATGTCGGCGTTGCGAATCCATTTCCACGCAGTAGGCTCCGGATAAATTGCGATTCCGTCGCCGCGTCGGCCCAGCCAAGCGCCCCACCAACTGAACGAGCTGTTCGCGATCACGAAATGCCGGCAGTGCTGCATCAACCACAGATCCTTCCAGCTGGATGCGTCGCCGCCGGGCGTATTGTGCGAAACGAACGTGATCGGGAGATTCAATTTCAGATTCGCCTGGAACCACGTCGGGTAATCGGAAAAGCAAAAGACGTGAGGCTCGCGACAGGCGCGAGCCACCTGCTCGATCGCGCGGTGGTAGTAGTCGAGCGTGACTTGCGGATGCCAGTCCAACGGCGCGGCGCCTGGCGCGTTGGCGACGCCCTTCAACCGCCGCGCGTGCACCGCGATCGCGTCCACCGCCTCGATCTGGCGATGCATCGCGGCATTGGATTCGTCACGCGGATCCGCGAGGCGCAGCTCCTCGCGCAACCAGGGCTGCGCATCCTCGAAGTAACGCGGCGATTCCCAGATGCCTTCGAAATAAACCTCGTGCCCCGCGCGCAACGCGGCGACCTCCGGCCGGTAGCGCTGGCCGTCGTCGCTCACATAGGTGCGGCGCTCAAGCGGGCGGCCCCGATTGACCCGGCGCACAATCCGTCGGCGCACTTCACCGCCCACATGAGCGAAAGAGTCCCAGCGCGACGCCCGTTCGATCCCCACGCCAAACGGTTCCAACCAATATCGCTGGCGATACCAGTCGCGCCGAAATCCGGACGTCACGTCGAAGCGCAGATCCGCGCCGGTGCGGCGCGCCAGCGCCCGAGCAAAACCATAAATGAACAACTGGTTGCCCAAGCCACCCTTCAACTGCACCACCATTTTCACGACCGGGACCACGCGCCGACGAGGTGCGCGAGCTGCATGCGAATGACGTCGCGGGCCGCTGCTGCCTGCGGCCCGCGACGTCATTCGCAT
>JBEHXD010000587.1:0-3839 GCA_048498875.1 Verrucomicrobiota bacterium | reverse complement strand
GCGAATTCGCGTCGCATCGCGCCGCCCGCCGGCGGCTCCGACCGTGACCACCGGTTGATCGCGCTCGGTACAGGCGGCAATGAGCAGCGCCTTGTTCGCCATGAGATCCACGCAATCCACAACCCAGTTGAATTTGGTTTCCAACAACTGCGCCGCCGTTTTGGCCGTGAAATACTCGTGGCGGGTCGTCACCGCACAGTGCGGATTGATCAGCTTGATGCGCTCGGCCACGGCATCGACCTTGGGCCGGCCGATATTGCCGTCGAGCGCTGGCAACTGGCGGTTCACATTGGTCAGGCAAACATCATCGAGATCGATCATCGTGATCGCACCCACGCCCGACCGGGCCAGTCCCTCCACCACCCACGAGCCCACGCCGCCAATCCCCACGACGCACACGTGCGCCGCGTGCAAACGCGACAACGCCGCCGCGCCGTAGAGCCGGCCCAAGCCACCAAACCGTTGTGCGTAGTCTTCGTTAACCGTCATTCAATCCGAAGCGAAGAATCCGGCGAAACAACCGCAAGCGAATAGAGTGGAGAACACGATTTCGGCACTAAAATGATTGGCGTGTTTCGACCTGTTGCATCGCTGCATGATGTAGGCGGGGTGCCCTCACCCCGCGGGTCATCACCTTCGCGTCCCACGCCTCGCGGGGTGAGGGCACCCCGCCTACAGCTCCGCTAAAATTCTGTAGGTGAATCGCTCCACTAGCCTCCCAACACCCGCTGGACCGCCGCCGTCGCCTGGCGCTCGCGCTCAGCCCAAGGGCCCGAAATCAGCTCAAACGGCAGTCCCCGTCGCTCCAATGCGCCCCGCCAGACGCGCCGGCCTTTCTCGCGATCGTCCGGATCGGGAAAGCAGCGCTGAGGATCCGGAGTGAACGGCACATCGATGTCCAACAGGAGATACAGCGCATAGTTTTTTGCGCGTTTCTCCACCGTGCGGCGCAGTTCCTCCGGACACGTCCCATAAAGCAGGTCGCTCCACAGCATGGTGGTCAGCGCATCGGTGTCGCAGATGATCAGATTCTTCGCCCGCGCCGCGGCCTCATCTTCACGCCGCCATTGCTCACGGGCGATCGGCATCATGTCTTCGAGGACAATGCCCCCATGCTGATCCCAGTATTCGCGCGCATGCTCCGCGACCAGGGGCACGTTGAATTTTTTCGCCAGGGTTTCCGCGAGGGACGTTTTTCCCGTCGATTCGAAACCAAAGACCGCGATGCGTTTTACGATTTGGTCAGGCATGCCGGACTCTCCATGATTTCAGCCACGCCCGCCAGCCGCCCCACGCCATCAACCAAAAAAGAAAGTACAACACGGCGAACCAATAGTATTCCTTCACCCAAAAAACCCCGATGGCCACGGTATTGGCGACGATCCACCCCAGCCAGTTTTCCAGTGCCTTCCGCGACTGCAGCCACTGCGACACCACACTGCTGGCAAAAACGAAACCGTCCCACCAAGGCAGGGACGCGTTGGTGAATCGTGCCATCCCCCAGCCCCATATTCCCCAAAGCAGCAAGGTGGCAAAAATCCATCCCAGCATTTCACCGGCCGTTAAACGCTGCACCGTCAGCGGTTTTTCCCCGGTGCCTCCGTGTTTCCAATGCCACCAACCATAGAGCATAGCCGCGAAATAAAACGCCTGCAGCACGGTTTCGGAATACAGTTTTCCGTCAAAACACACCCAGCCGAAGGCCGCCGCCTGAATCAGGCCCACCGGGAAATTCCACAAACTTTCCCTCATCGCGAGCCAGACAAACACGACGCCAAGTACTGTTGCCAGTTGCTCCAGCCAGCTGGCACTCAAAGCCCCGGTGACAATGCCGTCCCAGATGGCGCTCAAGTGTCGGCCTTTTTGGATTGAGCCAGATACGCCTCCATGGCTTCGCGCGTCAGCGTGTGCAACGCCGCGCACCGCGGGCACTCAACCCGGATCGACTCACCGTCGCCAAAAACCCCCTGGGGATCCGCGCGAAACGCGGGTGCAATCGCGCCGAGGATTTTCTGCTGCGTGCAGCCGCAATGCCACTCATAGGCCCGGCGTTCGATCCGGCCCAGGGTTTCCGCCTTGTCCAGATTGGCGATCGCCGCGGCATCGACCGAGCTGAACCAGGCTGCATCGCAATCCGGATGGGACACCAGCATGGCGTATTCGTCACCGGCCAGATGGAAATAACGAACCGGCCGCTGTTCGCTGCGGGCATAATAATCCGCCGCCGCGGCAAATGCATCGCTGCCGAAGAAGTTCACCACACTGCGCCGCGGTTCGGCTCCGCGTCGGGCGACGATGTCGCTGTAGAAGGTATTGTGCTCCGCCGCGCGTACATTCTCGGTGAACAAGCGCCCGACCACCGTGCAATCCTCGTTGTCGCCGGCGAGGAAAAGATTCAGCCGCGGGTCCTGAAAGCTCATGGTCCACGCGAGGTGTTCATTGAGCGGTCGCGACGCACAATGCAGCGTAAACGCCGCCAGGGCATTCTTGAAAATCACATCCTGTTCGGGCGTGTAATGGAGATGATTGTCGGCCAGATGCAGGTAGTAGTCCGTAAACAACGGCCCCAAGTCGGACCGGAGCAGCACCGCATTGCGATGCCGCACAAAATCCATCGTGACGACACTCCCGGCAGGCTCGTTGGTTTTTTCTTCTGACATTCGAAGCAGTGTACGGAGAATTTCTGAAAAGCGAGCCGGGGAAAACAATTATCGCAATGGTTCAAAATCCTCCGGTAGAAAAAGCGCGATGAAACTGGCCGCCAAACTCGATGCCCGGACCAAGGCGCTTCAGGAACTCCAACGCATCCCCGGAGTTGGCCAGAGCATTGCGGAGGACCTGATTGGCCTCGGCGTCACCCGGATCAGTCAGCTTCGTGGAAAAAATCCCGAACGCCTTTACGATCGCCTGGAAAAACAGGCCGGCACGCACGTCGACCGTTGCATGCTCTACGTTTTCCGCTGCGCGGTTTACTACGCGGAAAACGACCGGCCGGATCCGCGTTTGTTGAAATGGTGGAACTGGAAAGACGCGCCCAAGAATCGGGAGCGTCGCCCAGGCAACCGCCGCTGACGCGGCAACTTGTCAGTTATCAGTCTTTCGAAATCACACCCTTCTTCTGCAGTTTCGAGACCTTGGGCTTGATGACAAAGGAGCAATAGCCCTGACCCGGATGCTGGTTAAAATAGTCCTGATGGTAGTCCTCGGCGGGCCAGAATTTCTTGAGCGGCACGATCTGGGTCACAATCGGATCCTGCTGGGTGGACTGAGCGGTGATTTTGGCCTTTTCCGCAGTCTTTTTCTGATCGTCGTTGTGATAGAAAATAACGGACCGATACTGATCGCCCACGTCCGCACCCTGACGGTTGAGCGTGGTCGGATCGTGCGATTCAAAGAAAATTTCCAGCAGTTTCTCGTAGCTGATCACCGCAGGATCAAACTCCACCTGGATCACCTCCGCGTGACCGGTTCCGTGGCCGCAAATTTCCTCGTAGGTTGGATTGTCGGTGTGGCCGCCGGAATAGCCGCTCACACTGTGGATCACGCCGGGCACGCGTTGAAACACCGCCTCCATGCACCAGAAGCATCCGCCTCCAAAGGTGGCGAGTTCGTGTTTTGACGCAGGTTTGGTGTCAGCCGAGGCGGTGGTCATGGCGGTGATGAGGGAAAACAGGAAAACGAGAAATCGGACTTTCATGAACGTAGGAGGACCGTAGCCACGTTTTATTCCAGCGCAAGGAGCGGACGGTAACCGCGCGGTCGATATCCCGTAGGTTGCGCGCTTGTCGCGCAACGGCCCCGGACGTGGTGGCCAAACGCGCCAACCACTTGTTTTTTTT
>JBEHXD010000586.1:0-3849 GCA_048498875.1 Verrucomicrobiota bacterium | reverse complement strand
GAGCGCGGCGACCATGGCCGGAAGTTCGTCGGGGGCTTTTTCCGGTGTGATGTGTCCGTCCTTCCGCATCGTCAGCTCCAGATCCAGCCCGATTTCGTCGAGCGTCACCGCCATTTCCTCCGGCGTGTACTTGAGCCGCGCGTCACCGGCGCCGTCGAAAAACCATTTTTCCAGCAGGCCGATTTCGTAGTGCCCGGCGGGTGGGGTGGTGGACGTGGGCGCAACAGCCGTGGAAGTTTTTTCCTCCGCGGCCGACAATGGTGAAGGCAGCGAAGCCGCCAGGCCGGTCGCGGCGGCCATCAGGCCCGCGCGTTTCAAAAAATCACGGCGATTGAGCAAGTCCGGGGCGGGCGTTGGGGTATTCATGGGTAATGGAGTGATAGGTTTGTGCCCATGAAACACACGAAAGGACACGAAAATTTTCTGAAGAAGAGTGAGCGGTTAGCAGTGAACGGTGAGCAGTCCTGGGTGGAGCGTGACCTCCGGGCGCGCTTTCTGGGGACTCCAAACCAACGCGCCGGGACGTCGCGTTCCACCTGCAATACTGTTGTTCGGGATGACGGGAATTGTGTAGGTGGCGCGCTCGTCGCGCCACGTTCGATGCGAGCACGCCAGTAGCGCGGCGAGCGCGCTACCTACCGCATGATCACTGGCGGTTATAATTCCCGACCCTGCAGCGCCAGGTCACGACGCTGCAACAACAGGGACAGGCCGGAGCGCGGGTTGGAAATAATGGTGATTCTGTTGCGAAAAGACCTGATCTCCCAGATGCCGGCTGCTGCGTCTGCAACCAACGTGGGATCCAAAACCTCCGTCACGCTGATTTCCAGCCGGGTCTCCTGCAAAGTCCACTTTCCGCGTGCGACGGGCATTCCCGTTTTGGCGTCTCCGGCCACGGGGACCAAGTTCACTTCATAAGTCCCGTCCGCGCGAAACTCGCGCTGGAGCTCGTCGATGGGCGTGGTGTCGGGATTGCGCTGCGGGCCCCACGTGCCGGTGAGAAATTCGCGATAGCGGGCCACGGTGCGATCGCCTTTTTTGAGCACCACCGCTTTCCCGGGAATCAGCACGCAATAGTAGTCCGAGCCATCAAACGCCTCGGTCACAATCTGGTCCCAAGTGACGTCGCTCAGCAGCAGGGTTTTCTTGAAATCGACAAAGTTGGCCGGAAACTCGATCGACATAGGGAAAAGCTCGGGAAGATTTTTGCCCAACTCCGTCATGGTGATATTGGGAAAATCGACCGAGACCGTTTCCGGCGCCGCCGGGGAAAGGAGACGGAGCGCCATCAACGGAATCACCAGCCAGCGATACTTCATATTATGTTCACTACAGGGCCGAAGCCCCGCCGGGCCAATCGGATTTTGTGCGGGGCGGTGTCCCGGTGGATCTTTCACGTTTTGTTCAAGAACCAGGTGGAGCTCGACCTCCGGGCGCGCTTTCCGGGGACTTCAAACCAACGCGTTGGGGTCAACGCGTTCCACCTTGATTTGTGGCGGTTGCTCCGCACCCGCCGGACACGGACTACTTTTTCGGCAGCCAGCGCTGCCACCACCGGGGTTTGGGTGCGGTTGGCGGTGGCGCGACCGTTTTTCTCTTCCGATCCTTGATCATGTCGGGCAGACGGGTGGCGTTCGCTGGCAGCCAGCTCAGGACTTCGCGTGGAGGATCGGTCAGGCCTTTGTCGAACGTGGTTGCACGCCACAACCCTCCGGGACCGTCGATGGTGTCGCCGTCCTTGATCACCGGTCCGTTTTTCAAAACATAGAGCGAGGTGTTGCGGAGGAAGTAATCCACTTCCTGAGGCTTGAATGCGCCTTCGGGAAACACGGCTTCCTGGTCGGCGATGTCGAGCTGCCAGTTGCCCACCGTGTCCATCATCAGCCAGCCTTCGGCGAAATTAAACAGGCGGATGTTGGCCCAGACATTGAAGGGCGGCAGATCGTGTTGCCGGTGGTAGGCGAGGCGGGTTTCGATCTCGGCAAGCTGCGCCACCACCTCGCCGCTGGGATTGAAGTAACACAGGGCGGCGGGATGCCGCGCGATGTTGCAAGCCACATCGGTGACAAAATCCAACTCGGCCCGCGGCTGGTAATCCTGCGGCAGACAGGTGGCATCCTTTTCAGCTCCGAGAATGTAACTTGAGCGCACGCGAATGAAAGCGCGGTGTCGTGGCACCGTCTCCTTCGCGGCGGGCCAGCCCCAGGATTGCTGCGTGGCGCGCTCCAAACCGCGTGGATAGGCGAAGGGACCGAAATGTCCCATGCTCCACGCTCCGAAAAGCGTTATTTCGGTTTTGGGATTTCCCATGTGATCCGGCCAGGGATGAGGCACGGTGTCGATGAGCACGCGACCATTTACTTCCGGACGGAAATCGATGAGTGCCGACGCGCCGCCCATTTCCCAGTGTTCGCCGGCCGGGATTGTGCGCAGAAACGGATACTCGGGAAGCAGAGGACGCAGCTCCTCTATTTCCACAAAACGTTCCGTGAGTATCACCAAGCCTTGCGAGTAGAAACCTTTCATCGGGATGCGCCATGGTTTGAGTGGGCGGGCGCCGTGGCAAGTTTTGATCGGGGGCGATTGAAGTGAGCGGTGGCGGCCGTTGCCTTTAACGGTCATTTGGCAGGTGGTGAAACGACGGCAGGCGGTTGAGGGCAACCGCCCCTACCTTGGAAAGCCCTCCGCGCTCCGCTTTCCGCGTTCAGCGACTTCTTTCGTGTACTTTCGTGTGTTTCGTGGGCAAATTCCTTTCATGCCTTCCTCCTATACCCGCCGTGATTTTGCGAAACTCGCCCTGGCTGTGCTGCCGGCGGCGGGGTTGGTTTCCTCTTTGCTGAACAATTCCGCGCGCGCGGCGGAAACGCCGGCAGGTGGGAGCGGCAAACCCGGTTCCAAGGTCAGGGGCGTGCAGATCGGGCTCAATGTGCCTTACAGTTTCGGCAATCCAACGATGAGCGGCGACGAAATCATCCAGCATTGCACGATGCTTGGCCTCAGCGGCGTGGAATTGCGCGCACAGCCGGTCGAGGCGTTTCTGGGTTCGCCGGTTCCAACCGTGGTCGCGGCGCGCGGCGGAGCCGACTCGGAGGAATCCAAGGCCAATGCGGCGAAGCTGCAGGCGTGGCGCCTCGGCGTCTCGATGGACCAGGTAAAGCAATTCCGCAAAAAATTCGATGATGCCGGCATTTTGATCGAGATCCTGAAGGTCGATAACATCACGAAGATGGCCGACGAGATCATCGACTATCATTTCAAGATGGCAAAAGCGCTGGGTGCCCGGGCGATCTCCACGGAAATTCCCCGTACCGACAAACCGGACGCAGCGGAGCAGGCGCGGGTGAAGGACGAGATCGCGCGCCTCGGAAAATTTGCCGACAAGCACCAGCTCATGGTCGGATTTCACGGCCACACCCGTTCGACGGAAGCCGATTTCGAAGCAGCCACTGCCGTGGCGAAGTTCAACGGAATCAACCTGGATATCGGCCATTATGTGGCCGGTGGAAACGGCGATCCGGTGGAGTTCATCAAAAAGCATCACGCCCGGATCACGCATGTGCATATCAAGGACCGGAAGAAATGGGATTCCGTGGCGAAGAAGGAAGGCGAGAACACGCCCTTTGGTGCAGGCGATACGCCGATCAAGGAAGTGCTGCGCCTGATCCGCGACAATCAGTGGCCGATCCAGGCGACAATCGAATTTGAGTACAAGGTGCCGGAAGGCTCCACGCGCATGGATGAAATTGCGAAGTGCGTGCGGTATTGCCGGGAAGCGCTCGCGTGAGGGAAGGGGAAGGGGGAGTGAGCGGTTAGCGGTGAGGAGCGAGCAGTTTTGGGTGGAGCGCGACC
>JBEHXD010000585.1:0-3851 GCA_048498875.1 Verrucomicrobiota bacterium | reverse complement strand
CGGCTTTTCCATCGAGAATGGGTTTGAGCAGGCGCGGATACTCCTGCGGGTCGTATTCGAGGTCCGCATCCTGGATGATGACGGTTTCGCCGGTGGCGTCGGCGAAACCGGTGCGCAACGCCGCGCCTTTGCCGCAATTGACCGGGTGGTAAATGATCTGGTCGACCAGGGGGGCGATTTCAGAACGGAGAAGGTCGCGGGTTCCATCCGAGGAACAGTCATCCACAATGATGATTTCCTTGTCGGCGATCGGAGCGGCCCTCACGGCGTCGACAATATTGCGAATCGTTTTTGCCTCATTGTAGCACGGGATGACGATGGAAAGTTTCATGCGATACTGGGCAGAGTTAAAGCGAACGACAATGGTGGGAAGCCTTTTCGGGGTGGTGATTGTAGTGCCTTATCGACACCGTGGCCCGTGTTTCCCGTTGGATACCAAGTTGGATAAGTCGTTATTTTTCGAGTGTTTTCAGCCGCCAGATTTCGAAGGGGAAAATCGTTTGTTCCATTTCGTAGTTGGCTGTTATGGTTTCGTTAAGAGGATAATGGTCGTAGTTGGTTCGTGGGGCTTTGCTCCAAACTGGATGCGACAGGTCGACCAGGGTTCTGATCGCATAATGAGGAAGGGGGTGTGATTTGAATTCCAGGTCCAACTGTCGCAGTGCTGCCTCGCTTTGGGTGTAGCGAACGGCCCAAGTCAGGCCGTAGGCCGGTTTGGCGTCGAAGAGATAATAAAGCATGGGGCAATCATCAAACGCCAACAGCGATTCACCGCGTGCAATTTTCGGATGCAGGTAGTCATAGAGAGAGTCCACCGACCGAACCCGCTCTTCAGAGGATCGGATATGAGCCAGCTTGGGAAGGCGGAAACTTTTCTGAAGCTCAGCGGGCGGGACCTCGCGGTAGATGTTCCGGTAATGCTCCCGGGCCGCGCTGGCGATGGCAAGAACCAGCGATCCGGTGGCAAGCCAGCGAAGCACATGCATGCCGGCCGCTTGTGTTCGCAGGAGAAGGGTGAGGCCTACGCCGAAGGCAAACGGCAGGGCGAGGATTCCAGACATCCATGACCGGTAGGGAAAAAAATAGAAGGTAAACAGGGCATAGCAGACCGATCCCAAGCCGGACATAAGCAGCAGAAAGCGGGTTTCCGGATCGACCGACAATGCCCGGGAGGCGAGGCGCAGACCGTGAATTCCAACCAAGATCAGGCTGACCAAGGCAAATGCAGTGGGAAGAAATTCGGTTTCGTAGCTGAACGAGCAAATGAGCGAAACGATGAGCACGAACGCGAGCAACCAGGCGGTCCGGCCGGCATTTTGTCCGTCGCTGCGACGGAACAAAGCGCGCGTGGTGATCGTGAGCGTGACCGCCAGGGTGGTGACCACCAGGGCCAGCCGGCTGTACGAAAAAGGGTAGGCCATCACCTGGAGATAGACCCAGGCTGGCCGGGTGTGCTCGACGGTCACCGTGAATGATCGGAATAGAGCGGTCCGTTCGATCCAGGTGGAGATCGCCCCAATCCAGGCGAGGTGAACAAGAAAAATCAGCCAGCACGCGACGAAAACGAGCAGGCCGGTGTTGGTTTCGGTCAGCTGGCGGCGCCACAGATTTTGCAGCAAGTCATACTTCAATAATTCCCGCGCGAGCATCACGGCGGCAACAAGTCCAAGCGCGGGATGAGCCATCGTGGCCAGATAGAGCGCGAGTCCGCTTCCGATGCCGAGGAATGTTTTCCCCCGGCCCTGAGCCAGGGTCGAGAGTCCACGCAGGCTGAGGGCCATGAGCAGGAAATCGCCCGACAGGGAGTTATAGGAAGGTGAGGCGAGGCCGAAAATGTTGCAGATGAATAAGGGGACACTGGCGAGGAGCAGGCTTTGCCACGGGGCGACGCTGAGCCGGTAGAGGTGGATCGAAAGAATCGAAAATGACAGGAGGTGGAGTGACCAACCCAACAGCCTGAATTCATACAGGGTCATCGACGGGTGTAATTTGAACAGGAGGTAGAGATAGGCCACCAGCGGACGCAGCAGGGTTCCCAACTCGGAGGTGAATGTTTTTTCCCCGAAAAACATCCGCATTGGCCAGGCTGCGTATGCGCCCTCGTCGGTGAAATCGACGCCCAGCGTCAGGCGTTTCAAGCCGTAACAAAAATAGAGCAGGACAAAAGCGGCCAGACCGGCCCAGAATGATTTCCGGGATCGCATGGCGGCCTCAGCAAAAGGTGTGGCGGGAGCCAGCCGTCCGGCGAAAACGCGTAAACCAATGAATTGGATCTAAAGGCATTTCATAATGCCCAGTGGGGCTGGAAAAAATCGTTTCAATCAATGGGGAGAGCGTCAAGTTTGCAGGATCACCATTGTTCCCGGCCGCGGCGGTCTGTCCGGCCACGCAAAACCGGGCGGTTGCGAAAAAGAATTAAAAACAAATGCCCGGGCGCGGGGCGCAAAATCTGCGCCGGGTGGCTTGTCCAGCTTGCGTATCCAGGCTCACCGTCTGATTATCCGCTCGATCCCGCCCCCAATTCATTGCCTGCCGACCTTTCCGCCATTCGCACAGCCATTTTGTCCGATGCGCGTTCAGACTCGATGACCGACTATTCACCCAGATATTCTTTCATTGTTCCGATTTACCACGACGCCTATCTGGCTGGGGAATTCTGTCAGGAGTACCAGAAGGTTTTCCAGCAGCACCTCAACGTGGCGGATATCCTGCCGCAGGTGGAATTGATTTTTGTCAATGACGGCAGCGGCGATGATTCGGCGGTCACGTTGGGCGGGCTTCCCGGTCGCTTCCCCTTCGTTCGGGTGATCAATCTCAGCCGCAATTTTGGCCAGCACATTGCGCTGTCCTGCGGTTACCGGCACGCACGGGGACGATTCGTCGGTATGCTCAATGTGGACATGCAGGAGCATCCGGATCAAATTCCGCTGCTCCTGCGGCAGATCGAGGACACGGATTGCGACATTGTCTTTGGCTTGCGCCGGAAACGGGCCGGGGCGACCGCGGATGGTATTACGTCCCGGATGTTCGGGTTTGTTTTGAACAAGCTCACCGGCCACCACGTACCGTTGAACATGGCGACGCTTCGTGTAATGAACCGCCGGTTCGTCGATGCGTACAATTCGCTCAGCGAAAGCAGCCGCTATCTGCCCGGCTTGGAGAGCTGGCTGGGTTTCAAACGCGGCTACGTGGAGGTCGACCACCAGGAACGCCGGCGCGGCAAATCAAGCTACAATTTCACCCGCCGGTTGCTGATGGCGGGAGACGCCATCATTTCTTTCTCAGACCTGCCTTTGAAAATTTCCGTGGTATTCGGTTTCGTGACGGTGGTGGTGAGTTTTCTGCTGGCGCTGACCCTGGCGGTGCAGAGGCTCTTTTTTCGCGAGGTTCTGCTCGGCTATACTTCGACGGTGTGTTTGATCACTTTCCTCGGCGGTGCCCAACTGAGCGTCACCGGTCTGGCCAGCCTCTATATCGGACGGATTTTGCGTGAGGTGCAGCATCGTCCGCTTTATGTCATCCGCAGCACGGTAAATTGCGAACCAAGGAATCCCCATGTTTGACGTTGCAGCATTCGCCCGGGAGTTTGACACCACCGGTTCTGTAATCGTGCCCCGGGTGTTGGAGCCGGAGTTTATCGCTGCGGCCAAACGGGAGCTGGAGGGAGCAATGGAGGCTGAGGTGCGCTATCACCGGTCGCGCTCTTACAAGGACTATGGCATGGTGCTCCTTTGTTCGCTCTATGGCGGTGCATTCTGGAGCCTGTTTGATCGCCCGGCCCTGATCGCACCGTTTCAGGCCGTCCTCGGGGAGGGCTGCGTTGTTTATGCCTATACGTCCTCGTCCATGCC
>JBEHXD010000584.1:0-3853 GCA_048498875.1 Verrucomicrobiota bacterium | reverse complement strand
TGACCGGATTGCACCAGCGGATGTGCCCGTTTATACGATACGACACGGGTGATCGGGCCTGCTGGGCGGCAGGCGAGGTGGGCCGGCGGATCGTGCTCACGGATCAAAACCGGGAGATCGAGGACTTTGCTCGCTGGGGTGCGCATCAATCCGGTGGCCGCTACTTTCGAACGATGCTTCCCCGGGCTTATGCGCGGGCGGGCTTGATCAACGTGAAATTCCTGCAGATTCGCGAGGAAAGCGGCACCCATTTTCAGATCGTGACCGACCAGCGTCCGGAGGGCGATCGACTGCGCCCGGCTTTGGAATCGGTCTGCCGGGTCGACTCGACGATCCCGGGCATAACCTTCTCCGCGTCGGTCATTGGACCGGATGAGTTACGCCGGGAGGGGCAGCGAAAGCCCCGGCTTTTCATACCTCGAAGGATGGAGGGCGCACCGGTGCGATGACATAATCGTCGGCCGCAGGTGACTGTTTCTGCCGGATATTATTTGTTATCTATTTCCCGATTTTATTTTATTATATAAATACGATGAAAGGGGTGTTGTTCATCACGGAGGAATTCGATCTGGAAGCGGATGCGATCATCCTCGAATTGAGGAAGCGCGGGCATATGCCGGATCGGTTGATTTTTCCGGATTTGCCGACGCGGTCGCGATTTTCGCTGCGGTTGGGCAATGCGGGCAAGACGGGGTTTTTAAATACCAGAAACAGCAAGTTGTATCTAAGTGATATAGTGGCGGTGTATTACGGAAAAATCGCGGATCGCCGGCATTTTCTGCACTTGGAGGAGGAGTCGGACCGGATGGCGTTTGCCGAGACGGCCAGGGCGGCCAACGCGCTATGGCAAACGCTGGACTGCCACTGGATCAACGTCCCTTCGCGGGTGGAGGAGAGTGCCAACCGCATGGTGCAATTGGAGGCGGCCCGGCGTGCAGGCCTTGCCGTGCCGGCCACGTTGATTACCTCGGAGGTGGCGGAAGCCGAGGCCTTCCTGGAGGAGTTCGGCGGTGTAGCGGTCTTAAAAACCATCGGGCGGTCGGCGCTTCCGTTTTCCGCGGTGCGTCCGGATGCCGTGGCGGTTCGCCGGATCCGGGCGGGCGTTGTCCGCAGGGAGAATCTCTGCCAGCCGGGATACGGGATCGAGGCGGCCCCCTGTCTGTTTCAGGAGCTGATCGAGAAGCGGCTGGCGATGCAGGTGGTCGTTGTCGGGCCGCGCACTCTGGCGTTCGAGGTCAGCGGCGCCTTGATTGACGATGGCCGGGGCGGGGGCGGGCGGCCGATTTTTACCCGGCCGGTCGCACTGCCGTCCGAAGTGGCCGCCCAATGCGTATCGGTGGCGAGAGCGCTCGGGCTCGCCTATTGCCAGATAGATCTGGCGGTCGGAGTGGACGGTCGGCCGGTATTTCTGGGCTGCGATGCGGTGGGCGGATGGGTGGAAAGTGCCGGGAGTATCATGGGCCGCGAGATCGTCGACGCCGTTGCCTCGCAACTGGAAAGGGAACTCGTAACGAAATGAACCACATATACGAGGTGCACGAAATACGGATCCGGTCGTGCATAACCCTGCCTCATCTGGCGGCGCGGGAAGCGGATTCATTCGACGTGGACGTGCAGTATGCGCCCGTTTCCCGCGAGCTTTCCGATGCGGTCGAGCGCGGTCTCGCATATCAGGTGTCGTCCGGAAAACTGCTGCTGGAGGTGGAAGGGGTGGCCCGGTTCCTCGTGTTGGGAGGGGCGCAAATCTTCATCGACCGTCACGAGGCGGCAGACGACGACTCGATCGCCTATTTCCTCCTGGGGCCCGTCCTGCGCGGTTTGCTGATTCAGCGGGGCGATCTGGTGCTGCGCGCCAGCGCGGTGTCGATGCATGGGAAGGGCATACTTTTTCTCGGCTGTTCGGGGACGGGGAAGTCCACCATCGCGGCCGCGCTCGCAGGGAAAGGGCATCAGGTGCTCGCCGACGATGTATGTGTGATCCGGCCGGGCGCGCGTGGGCCGCGAACGATCATTCCGGGCCCTCCGCGGCTGCATCTTTGGACGGACTCCATCGTCAAGCTCGAAAAAGGGGGCTTCCTGCCGGCGCAAAAGAAGCGCAGCGCCATGCCGAAAGTGCGGCCGAGCCTGCAAAAGCGGGCGCTTTCGACCGCCGGGTATTTCTCGAGCGAGCCACTCCCGATCAGCAAAATTTTCGTCTTCAACCAGGCGCTGGTCAGTGAGGTGGGCCTGCAGGCCCTGGAGTTGGGCAGCACGTATCCGATCTTCGACCACGTGTCGCAAAGGACGGCCTTTCTGAAGGGACTTGGGATGGACTCATCCTACCGACAGCGGTCCATGACCCTGGCGTTGACCGTGCCATTCGTGGCGATAAGCCGCCCGCGCCGGGGATTTTTGCTGGGGGAAATGATCGCGGGTTTGGCAGCGGAGGTGGATAAATGAAGCACATCATCTGGCTGGCTTCGTATCCCAAATCGGGCAACACGTGGTTCCGCGCGTTTCTCGCGAACCTGCTCAGCGATGCCGACACGCCGGTGGATATCAATGCCCTGGATACGGGACCGATCTCGAGTGCCAGGATGCCCTTGGATGAGGTGCTGGGTTATGATTCGTCCGATCTGACGCACGATGAGGTCGATCGACTGCGGCCTGCGCTCTACGCGCGCCTCGCGGAGCGCGCTTCGCCGGAGCGGCCGCTGTTCGTCAAGGTTCACGATGCGTATTCCGAGCTGCCCGACGGGCGTCCGTTGTTCCCGCCCGCCGTCTCGATCGGGGTGATATATCTGGTGCGCAACCCGCTCGATGTGTGCGTATCGCTTTCCCATCACGCGGGCAGGTCCGAGTATCAGAAAACGGTCGAGGTGATGAACCAGAAGGACCACTGCCTCGCCGGCCGGCCGGGCCACCGCAGTGCGCAGCTGAGGCAGCGCACCTGCGACTGGAGCGGACACGTCAGGAGCTGGATCGATGCTCCCGGCCACACGGTGCACGTGGTTCGCTACGAGGACATGAAAAGCCGGCCGCTGGAGACATTCACCGCGGCCGCGTGGGCTTTTTCGCTCCCGGCCGACCAAGACAGGATCCGGAAGGCAATTCGATTCAGCAGCTTTGAGGAATTGAAGAAGCAGGAGATGGCCCATGGCTTCCGGGAACGGCTGCATGCGGACCGCGAATTTTTTCGCAAAGGCAAAATCGGTTCGGGCCGGGAAACGCTTTCCGCCGGGCAGATTGCCCAGCTTTCGAGCTGTCATGCCGAAGTCATGGCGCAGTTTGGGTACGCCGATCCGCTTGTCGCCGCGACGACCGCAGAACTTTCTGTGCCGCAGTGTTGAGCAAGATCCGCCATAACAGTACTTATTGGACCAGCGCTGCCGCGGCTATCCGGTTTGCGTGGCGGGTGGACCGTGCGCTGGGCCGGGCACTGCTGGCCGGGGCCACGCTCGAGGGGGTGCTCCCACTCGGAAAAGTCTATCTCCGCTCGCTCATCCTGGTGATGCTGGCCGCGGTGGCGCACCGATCCGCGCCGGAGGAGGCACTGTTGTCCCAACTCCTCATCATCGTCATCGCCAACGTGGTGATCGCCGTCGTGGCGGCCATGGCCCGGGAGGCTTTTTCCTCCGCCACCGGCGTCTATCAAGTCGAGATATCGAAGTATTTGAGCCGCAGCAAAGCGGACCGGGGATCGTTTCAGGCTGGAGGAGAAGCGGAGGCCGAGCCCTCGGGCGCGGTCGCCTCTTCGGACGATGAAAAGTCATTCAAGGCGGGGCAGTTCGTCCAGCAATTGCGGACTCTGGTGTGCTCCGCCGTGGTCATAGCCGGCATGACCGTGCTCCTCGGCGCACTTCATTTTCCACTG
>JBEHXD010000583.1:0-3856 GCA_048498875.1 Verrucomicrobiota bacterium | reverse complement strand
CGACCACATTGCCGATGGAAACTCCGCGATATTGATCCATGATGGCGGCGGCGGCCCCGGCGGCCTCAGCTCCGACCAAATCTCCGGTGGCCACGGTCAATCCCGCTTTGGCCGGCAACCCACGCACCTCAAAAATCAGCGGCGCAGTCGCGTAGTCATGCACAATCACCTGCGTGTTGGGCGTCTCACCGTCATCCTCATAACCGAACCGGCCGCCGACACTCAACGTATGCCGGGGCAAGCCGGACTCGCCGAGAAACCAGCGGGCCACATCCATCTGGTGAATTCCCTGGTTGCCCACGTCGCCGTTACCATACGCCCAAATCCAGTGCCAGTCGTAGTGCACCGGACCGTTCCGGGGATTGTTGCGATGCGGCGGCGTCAGAGGGGCGGGACCACACCAAAGATCATAGTCGATCGACGCCGGTACCGCTTGTGGTCCTGACGTCTTCCCGATGCTTTCGCGGCGCTTGTAGCAAAAGCCACGCGACGCCGTGATTTTTCCCAACGCGCCGGACCGAATCCATTCGACGGCTTCGCGCAATCCCTCGCCCGAGCGGATTTGTGTGCCTGCCTGAACCACGCGATTATATTTGCGTGCCGCGGCGGCGAGCTGGCGGCCCTCCCACACGTTGTGCGAAATCGGTTTTTCCACGTAGACGTCCTTGCCCGCCTGACAGGCCCAGATTCCCATCAACGAGTGCCAGTGATTGGGCGTCGCCACAGTAATGGCATCGATTTCCGACGAGGCGAGCAGGTCGCGAATATCCCGGTAGGTTTTGGCCTGGGGATGTCCTTGCGCCGTTTTTTTCAGGACAGAGGAATCAACATCGCAAAGAGCGGCAATGCGCACGCCTTTGACGCCCTCCAGACTCTTCAAATGATTTTTGCCCCGGCCGTTCAAACCGACGACCGCGACTCTCACACTTTCGTTCGCGCCGGCGACCTGCGCCCACGAGCGGGGAGACAATGCGACGCCGGCCGCCGCGAGTGCTGAAGTCTTGAGAAACGTACGCCTGCTAACTGTGTTCATCGAAAAATTCTCCGTTATTTTCCCACCGAATAGTCGGCATAAAGCTCCGCCACCTTGGCGGCTACTTCATCTCCTTCGTGGAAATAAAACCGATAACGCAGTACCAGCGTTCCGCCGGCGGGAATGGTGTGGTCGCCAATATGCGGCTGGTCTTTCAAATTTTCATAGTCGTGCTGACCGAAAGGATTGGCGGCAAAGAGTCCGTAATCCCGGGCCATCCACCAAGTGGGATGCCGCAGGTTTTGGGGGTGATCGAAAATCGCGATCCCGTAGGTCTTGCCTTCGTGCGGCGCGTGATAGTCACACCAATCGGCCCGCTTGCCCCACGCCGCCGCGTCGCGGTCGCCTTTGGCCGTAACAATGTGCCCTACGCCAGGAATATCCTGCTTCTGATACTTGTGAGGCATCGTCATCCATTGCGCGACCCGCACGGCCATCGTGCCGTCCTTGTTGTCACCCAACAACAGCGGTTGGTCGGGCAACGCGCGCCACGTCACTTCATAATCGAGCAGCCGACCCTGGGGAACAGTGCGAATCCGAATAGTGCGCTCATCCGTGCAAATCAGTTTTCCATCCGGAGCCAGCCAGCGATTGGTCGTCTGGATGACGCCGACGTCGCCCCCACTCACCTTCACGACCGCATCATGCACGATGCGGCCTTTATCCTTGGGTGATTTGCCGGCGTCGCCGCTGCCTTCGTTCCAAAAATCCACTCCTCCCACCATGCTGTGGGCAAACATCAGCGACCGGTGCCAGGGATGATCATGATCCTCTCCGGACGTTTCCTTCATGGGAAAATCGCGCGTCAGCCGCGTACCATCGGCCAGCGTAATGGGATAACAGTACGGACGCGACGCGCCGTCACCATAAACATACTCGGTGAACAACTGTCCTCCGATATCGACCCGAACCCGGTCGGCGAGGCGGGTGAGTTTTATTTCGCCGCCCCCCGCATCCGCGGCGCGAGTCAAAGGCGCAAACAGGGCATACAGGGCAAGTGAAGAAACCAGCAGGGGTAATACGCGTTTCATCTTGAAGAAAACAAATAGGGGAAATGGGGAGTCACAACCGCAATCACACCGGCCAGTCAGAAGCCTTTCCGGGATGAATGCTCTCTTCTAAAATCCACCCGGCGTTCGCGCTTCCGCGAGTGAATTACAAACATCCCGGTGGGGAAAGGTTCAGACGATAGCTGCCGTTCCAAGTTACCGCTTCAATTCAGCCAGCCACCCGTCGCTTGAATTGGCGTAAGTTCTCCCCGTTTGCTGATCCACACCGCCAAAGCCCGTCGGTTCACGCCGGCGGGAACCGCCAACGGCAAGGCCAGCTCCGCTTTCCCCTGAGCAAGCGGAACCGTTTTAAAAGCGAACGCGACAAATTCATGGTGAAGACTGCGGCCATCGTTCTCGCCGGCCTTGATTTGGGAGACGATTCCCCCGCCCAGAAGAGCTGCGTGCACTTCGTAGTCGCCGCCAATACCGAAGGACACCCGGCAGATTCCGTCGTCCGAATACGAAACGGTCAACACGGCCGCTTGGCCGGTTGATCCCATTTGCAGATCTTTGCCTGGGTTTCGCTGGCGCCACTCCATTCCATCGAGGACGAATTCGGGAGTATAGACCGATTCGCTGTGCCAACCGCGGGAGTAAGCATACTGCCTCGCGGTGAATTCCTTGTTCGCAAAACGATCCTTCCAACCCAACCGGTCCCAGTAATCAACATGAAATGACACCGGCACGAAGTCCCGCCACAGTCCCGGAGCTTCGCGCAGGGTGCCCAGCCACTGCTCGGCCGGAGGACAGCTGCTGCACCCTTCGGAGCTGAAGAGTTCGAGCAAATGAACCCGGGCTTCCCCACTGGAAAATGCCCGCGGTTCGGCGTGCGCCGCCAGAAGCGGCACCGCCAACAGGAGGAAAATGAAGCGCATGCCTCTAAGATGCCCGAAACTGCCCTGCATTCCATTTTTTCGTGTTCATTCGGGAATTTCGCGGGCAAATCCTACAGGCATGACCATTGAACGCCCGGGCCTCATCGTTGCTGACGGCTGGAAAGATTACCAGCTGCTGGACTGCGGACTGGGCATGAAACACGAGCGCTGGGGTGCTTATACCCTCGTTCGGCCCGATCCGCAGATCATCTGGCCCCGCAGCAGTGGCAATAATCGTTGGGAAAACTGGGATGGCTTCTACCACCGCAGCGAGACGGGGGGCGGCAAATGGGAATTCCGCCAAAAACTGCCCGACCATTGGAGCATCCGCTATGGATCACTGACCTTTAAAATCCATCCCACGAGTTTCAAACACACCGGGCTGTTTCCCGAGCAGGCGGTAAATTGGGACTGGTTCACCGGAAAGATCAAGGCCGCCAAAGCCACCGGACGGGAGGTCAGTGTGCTGAACTTGTTTGGTTATACGGGTGCCGCCTCCGTCGCCGCGGCGGCGGCCGGCGCGAGTGTCTGTCACGTGGACGCAGCCGAAGGCATGGTAAAGTGGTGCAAGGAAAACGCAGCCCTGTCAGGCCTCGCCAGCGCTCCGGTGCGCTACATCACGGACGATTGCCTGAAATTTGTCCGGCGTGAAATCAAACGCGGCCGAAAATACGATGCGATCATCATGGATCCGCCGACGTATGGACGCGGCAGTACCGGTGAAATGTGGAAGCTGGAGGATCACCTCTGGGAATTGCTCAGCGAATGCAAACAAGTGCTCAGCGACCGGCCGGTTTTCTTCCTGATCAACGCCTATACCGCGCGGCTTTCGCCCACGGTGGTGGTGAACCTGCTCGCCAGCCTGATGTCCGGTGCCGGCGGCCAGCTTTCTGGCG
>JBEHXD010000582.1:0-3858 GCA_048498875.1 Verrucomicrobiota bacterium | reverse complement strand
GCAGGTCCGCCGAAACGGCATCTCCACCCAGTGCGAGATCGGCGGTTGCGGGCCGCGCCCCATTCGCGGCGCTTCCTGGCCCGGCTACGGCTTCGACGCGCATTTCCTCCTCACTTCTTTCTATCCCCGGGCCGCACGGCGGGGCGTGCTTTCCTTCGTCCCGGCTCAAGCCGCGTCCCAACTTCTGCTGCTCGATATCGAATACGTCACATGGGCAAATTCGCAGAGCGAAGTCATTCATTTTGGCGCCCCAAAATGTTGCACCGAACCACCGGCGCCGCCGCTGCCTGACGTCAAACTCAAACCGGCACCCGTCGCCCGGGAAGGGTTGCTCCAAACCGAGGATTTTGCCTTACTTCCAACCGCCCCCCTTACCAAACGGCACCCTCTTCCACGCGTCGCGGGCCGGCTGCATCCCCAGCGGCACGATATCGATGGCTCCGTCTGGGCTTGGTTCAATCCCGCATCGATCCTGTGGCAGGGAAAACGCTGGCTGGCCTATCGCACCGAATGTTTTCCACGCTGGTATTGGACGCGTCTCAGCCTCGCCCATCTGGATGAAAACCGGGAGGTGATTCCCGGCTCCAACCGCTTGCTGCGCCTGCCCACCCAGTTCGGCATCTGGGGCGCGGAAGATCCCCGGTTTCATATTTGGCAGGACCGCCTTTTCCTCAGCTACAACGATGGCTTGAAGATGGCGATGGCGGAGATCGGAAAGGATGGATCCCCGCTGTGGGCCCGGCTTTTCAAGGAGGCAGCTTTTTCGGTGGACGCGGCCAAATTGGGAAATCGGCGGGAGAAGAACTGGGGGCTGTTTGGCGTGGGGGACCAAATGTTCGCGAGCTACTGGGTTTCACCGCATGTCGTCTATCGGTGCGACGAGAAAAAAATGCGGCTCGGTGAGCGTTGGGAAAGCTCCTGGCAACCCCCGGCGGGAGTAATGGGAGATTTGCACGGTGGCTCCCAACCCGTCGAACATGATGGATTGATGTGGCGGGTCGTCCATTCGAGATATCCCATCCCCTCTTCGGAAGGGGTGGAGCGCTATCGGCTCTGGCTCCTCGCCTTCGAGGCAAAGCCCCCCTTCCACGTCCGTTGGTTTTGTCAGGAGCCTTTGGTCGTGGGCCACCCGGAGCCCTCTCCCCATCCGGAACAGGTCAAGAGCCAGGTCGTCTTCTGCGGTTCGTTGGAACGCGTGCACGGCGGATGGTTGATTTACTTTGGCGATAACGATCGCTGGATTCGTTCCGGCGTGGTTCCCGACACGCTGATTGAAAAACATTTGGTGAGGATCGAGTCCCCTTAGCCCCTCGTCGAAGATACCGATACGCTGCATGAATCTGCTTTTTGTCGCCGGGGTCGAGGGGGCTGGGCACCACATGCTTCGGGAAGTCTTCAGCGATTTTCTATCGCAGCCGACCGTCGTCGACAAAGGGGACTATTATCCCCTGCTCTTGCAGCGCTGGGATACCCTTGATGAGCGCCTGCCGCGCACCGCCGTCGTCAACGAATTGCAGCGCATCGTCAAAACCTACGCGGCGGCTGGAGTCCAATTCCTGTTTGAGGATACCTCCTTCCCCTTCAACCTGCCACGCAATCCGCTCCGCCGTCCCGATCTTTGCGATCTGATGGACCTTGTCGGATCCTGGTTAAACGTGCGGGTGCTCGTGCTCTATCGCAACCCCATCTCCACGGTTTACAGCACGCTCCGCCGCGGATTTTCCAGTAATCCGGCGCTGGAATGCCGCATCACCGAAAATAGCCACCTTTATCTCGCTGCTCAACTTCAGCAGTTGGACCCCGCCATCTACCGAACCGTGATCTTCGAAGAATTCATTGAGCGCCCCGAGGTTTTCCTCGCCGCACTGGGAGACTGGGCCGGGATTGCCCCCGAACGGTTGACGGCCGGTGCCAGCCGCATCCGACCCAGCACCGGGTTAAAGCAAATCCCAGCCCGCACGAAGTCCCTTCTGGACTCCTTCTTCAGCGACAAACGCCGACAGCAATGGGAGCCGTTCTATCACCGCAATCCGTTGGCGCCGTGAACGCGAAACCGCTTTTTCCAACTCCCTTCCTCCGGTGATTACGCTGACCTCTCACAAACCGGATGCCGGCCTCTTCAGCCAGATCAACTTCCTGCTCACCGTGATGGAAGAGCGCGGAACGGAAGAGTTCCACGTCGATTGGAGCACGGGGCTCGTTTATTGCGATGCCGAGGCCGGCAATTTGTTCGAAAGACTTTTTGTGCAGCGGCATCCCGCGAAGCCTGGCGCCGAACGCGTCTCCCGTTGGCCCCATTTTCGCTACACCTACACCTCCGCCGCAGCCCTCTATCGAGGCAGCTCTAGCTGGCGCGAAAGTTTGCATGCCTGGTGGTGCCGGCTGCGCGTTCTCCCTGCTATTCTTGCCGAGGTTGAGTCCTACTGTGCTTCGTGGACGGACCTCCCGACGGCGGTTCATATTCGCAACGCCCACATCGGCGCGGAGTGCCCCGGAAATGTCGCCCCCACGCTGGCGGACTACGAAGAAGAAATGCAACATCGGTCAGGGAGCTTTTTTCTCGCAACCGACAACGAGGAAGCCGTGGCGCACCTTCGGGCTCGTTTTGGCAACCGCGTCCTCACTCGGGAGATTCCCCGCGCCCGGGATATGAAGACGGAATATCACCAGTCATCTCCCCAGACCTTCCGGGACGCACAGCACTGTCTCATTGACGCTCTCATCATGGCGCGCTGCCGCCACTTGATTCATTCGGTCTCCAATATTGCCACCGCGGTCCTCTACATTAATCCATCCCTCAGCCATAGTTTCGTCACCGTTGGCTCCGTGCATCGGCGAACACCGGCGGTGAACACCGCCGAGAGAACGCTGGCCCGCGCCACTCTTGGCGTGGACGAACCCGTGGGCGTTCGCTCTTTGCAGCACTCCCATTGGCAAGGCTGGATCCACTTGTATGCCAATGGCGTCTTTTGCCGGCATGACAGTTCCGAGGGTGGGATGTGGGAAAGCGAGGCGCCGGAGAGGTTGCTCCTGCGCTGGCTCCACTGGAACGCAGAGCGCTTTCAATTATTGCCACCGGAGGCTCGAGAGGACGCCTATCCCCATGACTTTAACCAAGTCAACACCCTGCGCTTCGGTCTTGTCCGGCAGCCCAAAACGATCGGAATCAAGTTATCCTGCGGATTGGGAAATCAGATGTTTCAGTATGCCTTCGGCCTCGCTCTCGCCCATCGCTTTGGAGCGGAATTGCGCATCTCCTACCAGGATCCAGGCCGCTCCTTTGGCCTCGACGCCTTTGGCATCGCCCTCTCCAGGAATTTACCCGCCGAAGAGGCAGTTATTGCCTGCTGGGAAAGTTACGATGATTCCATCGTGGAGGATATTCTCGCCAATCTTGCCGACCTGAATTCTGAGACCGTTTGGCTGGAGGGGTATTTCCAAAACGAAAAATTTTTCGCCACCATCGAACCGGAAATCCGGCGGCTCTTTTGGCTCCCAGGAGAGTTGCCAGATATCGCCCCGGGCCGCACGCCTGTTGCGGTTCACGTTCGTTTAGGAGACTACCTTCACAGCCCGGGACATGCTGTTTGTTCAAAGTGCTATTTCACCGAGGCCATGCGGATGCTCCGGCTCCGGATCCCCAGCGCACAATTCCTGGTCTTCTCCGACAGCACCGAGGGGTGCCGCAGCTACATTGATTCAGCCGACGACGTGATCTTTATGCCGCCGATGGACGCCCACTCCACTTTGGGAATGATGCAGCGGTGCCGCGGATTTATCATCTCCAACAGCACGTTCAGTTGGTGGGCCGCATGGCTCAGTAACTCCTCCGACGTCATCTGCCCCGCGCGCTTCCTG
>JBEHXD010000581.1:0-3859 GCA_048498875.1 Verrucomicrobiota bacterium | reverse complement strand
GGACAGTTACGGGACTGGTGTGGACACTCACTTGAGCCGCCAAAACCCGCGCACCCACCGCCTCGATCATCGGACGCACAAAAGGGAGCGCCTGAATCTCTGCCAGCGCCGACTTATCGAAATTCCACACGAGCAGCGCCGGGGCGAGAACGCGGTCAAAGTATGGCGCGGGGGCGAGGCGCGCGACGACGCGATTGCGAATCACGGGGGCCAGCTTTTGCGTTTCTGTCCCGTTTTCCGGGGCGATCTCCACCGGGGCAAGGCCCGGCGGGGGGCCGCGAAACAAATCGGCTTGGATTGGCGCAAATCCATCCTCGCCATACGGCGCGAATTTCTCCCCGTACTTCTTTTCCTGATACGCAGCCCGGTAGGCCGCGCGGCGTTCGCGCCGGGCCTTCTGCTCAGGGTCCGGTAGCCGGTCGCGCTTCCTCGCGTTCCAGTCCGGGCTGATAACCGGGACTAGTTTCAACTCTTTCGCGCCATCCGTCGTGACCGTTCGACGTTCGCGCACGATCTTTTTGCACAGCTCACGGCGCGCGGCGATTTGCTCGCGCAGCACGCCGAGCGGTTGGACCATATGCAGCCCCAGCAACGCATCATCCAAGGCGATTGCCTCCGCTGCGGAGAGAAGCCGCGTATCCGCCGGTTTCACGGTGTATTTGCACACCTCGCGGACCTTCTCTATCGCGCCCGCAATGCCCCACCAAGCGTCACCCCAGAACGCCTTGATGCGCCTCGTGAGGCGCGCCATCCGATGCACGGGCAGGAAGTCCCGGATATGCATCAAAACGTGAACGTGCGGATGATAGGTAATCTCGCCCGCTTCGTTCCGCTTTTCGTTGCCCGCGTCATCCGTCAAACCGCCCACCTCGGACGTGCGAAAAATAAAGCGCGCGCCGTCCTCACGCATGAACGACTGGCCGTTCAGCTTCGATATCTTCCGGTGCATCGCCTTGAAGGTCGCGCGCAATTTATCGGCCGTAACCCGCCGCCCCCATGAGAACGTCAAAAAGAGATCGTGCCGGTGAGCCCGCGAACTCAGGAGCATTTCCAGCGCGGCGACCGTGCGCGCCCGCTTCGACGCCGCCACCATCGGAAAGATGTTCCGGCGCTTGATGTTTGGAATGAGATGAAACCGCCCAGTAAACGGGCACACGATGAACGCCAGCGGGTTCTTTTTGCTCCCGAATGCCGCGCGACCGCCGCTCTCAAACTTGAATGCCAAATCGAGCGAATCCTCGCGCAGTTGCTCCCGCGCCTCTTGCCCCTTGCGGAAAGCGTCTTCGGTGATGACCTCACCGGAGCGGTTTTTACAGTGATGCACGTAGGCGGTTTCCCGTGCGCAAAATTCCTCCTCATCCGCCAAATGCGCCGCGTCCGGGGCGGTCAGCTCTTCATCAGCGTCGCCCGCCTCGACAACCGAACCGAGAGCCGAAAGCGCGGCCTCATAGTTGCCACTGCGCGCGGGAACCGCCGAGCGACGGCAGGGAGGCGAGGGCGGTTCCGCCTCGAAATCGGCAGCGTAACGGGAGTACCGCGCCTCTGTCGCAGCGGCAGCGTTGTCGAATTGCGCGAACTGCCACGCACGATCCTCGGAAGGCGGTTGCGTCCGGTGCATCATACCGCGACGAGCCAGCGTTCAAGGAGAGGGCAGAAGCGGACGGCCTCAGAAACCGGAATCAGGTAGGGCGGTTTTTCAGCCCCCCGGACAGTCTGAATTCGTCCGCAATGGCACTCGTTACGGACCCAATCCGCCGAGAACCGCCCACCAAGGACGTACTCCGAAAATTCTTTCGGAGTGAACGGGCCGAGGAGGTTTCGCGTATTCGTCATTCGAATACGCCCCACGTCGCGTCACCCAAGGCGACCGCAGCCGCGTACACCGCGAGGCCGACGCCAGCCCACACCACGGCGAGAACCGCGATGTCCCAAAGGCAGCGGAGAAACAGCCCCAGCGCCTTCATTCGCCGTCCTCCCCGCGCTCGCGAATGGAAACCGTGCCTTTCGCGCTCACCGATCCGACCACCGCGAGCCAATCGCTAAGAACGTCGGAAGCAGCCTGCTCGCTGAAAAACCGAAACCGAATCCGCCGCCATCCCGAGTGCGTGCCGAACTCCACCGAAAACGACGGAATCCGCGTCACCAAGACCGCCAGAAACGGCAGCACGAATTCAATCGGCAGCCGCACCTCGATATCGCACCCGAATTTCACCGGGCACCTCCGAAATTGAACTTCGGCAACTCCCGATGCCGTTCCAGCGAAGCAACCCGGAGCGATTCGTACCCGCGCGGATTCGCCGATCCAAAAACCTCCAGAACCGCCGCTTTGATCGCACCGTCACCGCTGGCCGCTTTTACCGTGCAATGCCGGACCTCGGGAGCGTAACCGGGGCGGTTCCAACGGAGGAGCACCGACCAACGGACAATTTCCGTGCCAGTTTTCGGCAGCGCCGCTTTGTCCCCGTGAGACGGTTTGTCCAGTGAAGCGACGTGCCGAGCCCAACGGCAATTTCCGCTACCTTCGCAATCCACCATGCAGCAACGACCTAAGTCGCCTGCGTATGCACAATGAATATTATGTTAAGTATGTGTTTTGTGAAGCCGCCGCCTGTTTGATCCTCAATCCGAATCCTCCCCTTTGCGGAGAAATCTCATTGGATCGCGGCGTGAATCACGGGGTCGCCTACTACCGCCAAAATCGGGAAATTTAACCGATGGAGATAATTGCGCTGCTTCGAGCACGTGCAATGCTAGCGACGCTGTACCACCACCATGGCCACTTCGCCTGCCGTCTCTGTTCCTGACCAACCGCCGCTTTTTCACTGGCTCGATCACCGCGCGGCGGGCGTCCTGCTCCATCCGACTTCGCTGCCGAATGCCTTCGGCGTGGGCGCGTTTGACGACGCGGCGGATGCGTTTCTTGGGTTTCTGGCCGATGCGCAGATCAAGTACTGGCAGCTCTGCCCCCTCGGGCCGACTGGCTATGGCGACTCGCCGTATCAGTGCTTCTCGTCGTTTGCCGGCAATCCCTACCTCGTCGATCCGGCCGCCCTCGCCCGGCTCGGGCTGATTTCCGATTCGGCGCTCGATCCCCTGCGGCAACTGAGCGCGGATCACGTCGATTTCGGCGCGCTCTACCAGATCAAGCTCCCGCTCCTTTTCGCCGCCCATGCGCGCTGGCGTCAGGATCCGATGCCGATCTCGCCCTATGGCGATTTCGCGACGTTTCGCGATCGCAACGCGAGCTGGCTGACGGCCTACGCCTTGTTCTCCGCGCTCAAGGACCATTTCTCCGGCCGCCCCTGGTGGGAGTGGCCGGCGGACGTGCGGTCGTTTGCCGCCGCAGAACGCTCCCCGCTGCGCGGCCAGGTCGCCGAGCGCGCGGAGGCCTACGAATTCATCCAATACCTGTTCTTCGGCCAGTGGTCGGGCCTGCGCGCCCGTGCGGCCAAGCTTGGGATCCGCATCATCGGCGACACCCCGATCTTCACCGCACTCGACAGCGCCGATGTCTGGGCCAGCCCGCATCTTTTCCTGCTCGATCCCGAGACGCGCCGCCCCACGTCCGTCGCCGGCGTGCCGCCCGACTATTTCTCCGCCGATGGCCAGCTCTGGGGCAACCCCCTCTACAACTGGCCGGCGCACACTGCCGAAAACTACGCGTGGTGGATCGCGCGCCTGCGCGCCAATTTCGTGCTCTGCGACGTGATCCGCATCGATCACTTCCGCGCCTTCGATTCCTATTGGGCGATCCCGGCCGATGCGCCGACGGCCCGCACGGGACGCTGGGAGCCCGGCCCGGGCCTGTCGTTTTTCCAAGCCGTGCGGGCCGCCCTGCCAGAGGACAAGCTCACCGCCG
>JBEHXD010000580.1:0-3862 GCA_048498875.1 Verrucomicrobiota bacterium | reverse complement strand
TGCTCGGCGATATTAGGGATAATCCGCCCTAACCGATTCTTCCGCCCACCACGGAGGAACGCGCGGCGGTTTCATCCTCACCGCGCCCGGTTTCGAGACGGTCCCGTCCCTGTCTCAACTTGGCTTTTTCCCGCCGGGCCTGCGCCGGCGAGAGCAAGGGAGCCCGCGAATTGGCTTTCGGTGTGCGATGACTGGAGGAAGACTTGTTATTCATAACTATGTAGTAACCGCGTCTCCGGGCGGGTTCCTCACTACCCAACGGGCTTTTTTAGTGACGTGAGACCCGGCTTGGGCTTGGATTGGACCGGGCCAAGGATTCCTCTGTCGCACTGCTTTCACTCCCATGAAAAAATTACTGCGCTTTTTTATTCAGGCCACGTTCGCGGTTTTGTTGATCGGTCAGCTCCACGGCCAGGGACTCAATGCCCAGGCCCAGCAAAAAGTGGATCAAATCGTAAGCCAGGCCCAGGAATGGGTGAAGGTCTCCGTTCTGCTCGAAGCAGTGATTGCCCAGAATCAGCAGCCGCCCGCAGGCTTTGCTGCCATGACCCAGGAAAAATGGGAATCCCTGCCCGAAGCCGATCCGTTCGTGCGCGGCTTCGAAACCAATCCGGTCGCCGAAATGCTGAAACAGAAGAAAACGCCGGCGATTTCGGAAGCGTTTGTCTCTGACGCGTCGGGCTGCAAGGTGGCGTTTCTTTCCAAGACGACCAGCTGGTGTCACAAGGGAAAACCGAAACACGACCTCCCCATGTCGGGCCACACCTGGCAGGGCAAGGTCGAGGTCGACCGCTCGACCGGTGGCAAACAGCTGCAAATTTCCGTCCCGGTCCTGGTCGACAACAAGCCTGCTGGTTCGCTGGTCGTCGGCATTTCCGTCTCCGCCCTCGTCGGCGAATAACCCACACCGCCCGAGCTTGGTCCTGCCGAGCCGGCATTCCATCCCCCCGGGACCGCCAAGCCCCAGCTCGGCCTCAGATCTTCGGCACCCGCCACGTGCTGATCATGGCACTGCCACTGATGGCGTAAATCAACGCCAGCGGATGCAGCACCCACCCCGCGATCACCCATTGCCCCAGCCAGATCTGCTCCCCGAGTCTTCCCTGGAAATGAAGCACCGCCATCAAGGCGACGATCAACACACTGGTTGGGATGGGCGTGCCTTCGAAATATTTCACCTTGCCGCTTTCGTCCGAGAGCGCATCGGCCGTGGCATTGAAACGCGCCAGACGACTGATGCCGCACGCCACAAAATAAAGCAGGATCGCCACGTCGAGCACGCCGCGCAGCCCCACGGCAAAGCCCAGCGCAGCCGGGGCCAGACCGAACGAAATCACGTCCGCCAGCGAATCGAGATCGGCGCCGAGCGGCGACGACCGGTGCCGCCAGCGTGCCACGCGTCCGTCGGCGTAGTCGAACACGAGCGCCACCGGGAGAAGAATCATCGCGAGAACAAGCCAGCGCGCTTCATTGGCCACGAGGTAGTGCATGAGCGCCAATACCGCACCGGTGCCACAAAACCCATTCCCCAGCGTGAGAAAGTCCGCCAGCACGAATGAGCGGATCATCGAGAAAGGTTTGGCCTTCGGGGGCTGTTCTTTGGCGGAAGACATGGGCTGTCAGCTTAAACGCGTTGGTGTAGGCAGGGTGCCCTCACCCTGCGTGATGACGGGTGGGGCACCCGTCCCACAACGAAGAAACTAAAACTGGGTTTCAGAAGCATGGGGCACCTCTCACTAAATGACACTGGCCGGGCGTTTCGGTTGTAGGAAATCTACGAAAGGCCACAGGGAGACTACTTCTTCGCCCCGGCTTTCACCACCAGCCGCAAAATCCTTCCGTCGCCAATATTCGCCATCAACACATCGCCATTTCGCGGATCGCGGGCGAAGGAGGAAATCGTCGCACCCTCGGCAATTTGCTGCACGTGGTCGGCAGCCACCGCCTTGTCGCCGTCCGGCTGCAGGGCCCAGATCCGGTTGTATACGTAATCCGCAAAAAGATATTTGCCCTCGAGGTCCGGGTAGCGGGCGCCATGGCTCACGATTCCCCCGATGATGCAGAGGCCCTCCGAGTGGGGATAGTCCCACACCGGGTCGTCGAATTTTGCCGCCGCCGTCACATTGGTGCGAAAGGGGAAATTACCCTCGCGAATGCTCCAGCCGTAATTTCCGCCGCGCTTGATGATGTCCACCTCCTCATGACTCTCCTGGCCCACATCGCCGCACCAGAGGACACCTGTCGCTGGATCGAACGACATGCGCCACGGATTGCGCAGCCCCACCGCCCAGAATTCCGTGCGCACGCGTTTCGGGTCGATCGGACGGCCGTTCCAGGTGGTCAGGCCGACAAACGGATTGTCGGCGGGAATCGCATAGTTCTCGGCGTGCACCGCGGGGTGTGGATTCGGCGCGAGACTTCCCGGCTTTTTGTCCACATCCAGGCGAAGGATGCCCGAAAAAAAATCGCGATCGATCCGCTGCCCATTGCGAAATTCGTCATTCGCCCCGCCCTCGTCGCCCAGGGAAAGATACAGATAGCCGTCCGGACCAAATAACAGTTCGCCGCCATTGTGATTGGGGGCTTCGTCAGCCTGCGTGATCAGCCGTTCCTCGGACGAAGGGTCGGCGACGTTGGGATTGTCCGCGGACACCAGAAACCGCGACAGCCGGTCCTCGCGCACGGTCTCGCCATGCACCCGCTGGCAGCTCGTGTACCACACATAAAACTGGCGGTTGTGCGCGTAGTCCGGGTGAAACGCGACCGCAAGGGTCCCCTGCTCCACTTCGTCGTCGCCGACTTTTTTGCGCAGATCGAGGAAGGTGCGCTTGGTCGGATGCTCCAGATCGGGAATCACCAGGATCCGGCCCGGTTTTTCGACGACAAAAAGCCGGTTCTTTTCGCCCGGCGGCGTGACCATCGCAACGGGTTGGTCGAAATCGAGTTTGAACGCGAGTTCGGTGGCATAAGGCAGCGGCGAAGCCGCGTGCGCAGTGCAAGGCAACAAAACGCCCACGAAAAAAATCAGGGCCCATGGCGATCGGGGAAGACGCATGGGCCAACATCAAATCGCACCCGCCCCCACCGTCAAGAAACGAGCGACCGTGAATCCCCTCAAGCCCCCAGAGTTGTGCCCACGAAAGGTAGGGGCCGATGCCCTCATCGGCCCTTGCCTTGGTTCCCCCGCGAATCACGCCAATCGACGCGAATAGAACCGACTGAGTGGGCCCGATTGCCTCGCACGCACGGACAAATGCCGGGCTGCGAGCACGCAGCAACGGTACGAAACACACGAAAGGGCACGAAAAAAGAACCGGTCAAAGGGGACATGATTTCGGATCCGACAAGGATCGGTTTTCTCAGCGGCCTCGGTGTTTCCTTGGTGGTCTCTGTGTCGCACCTCTGAAACCAATCGAAGGTCCTGAAGGCCGATGAGGGCATCGGCCCCTACCGCCAGCGAACTGACGTGCGCTGCCACATTCCGAATCTTTCGTGTCCTTTCGTGTGTTTCGTGGGCCAAACTTCCGTTCCTTTTCATTCCCGTCAATTCGCGTGATTAGCGGGCAAAAACGGGCCCAAAACTCAGTTGCCTTGCCCGAAATCCACTGCCTTGCTCGGTGACGCAGAAAACGGTCGGGGCCAACCGATGTGCGGGGTGTTAAATCGCCCGCCACTGCAAGGCCACGGCGGTTGTTTGCATCACGATTGATTCGGAAAATTCATCGCTGGTTTCCCAGTCACCCCGCCGCCCGTTCGGTCTGCACAGGGAAGTGACGGGGCGAAGCTTGCCCTGAGCCCGTCGAACGGGCCTGCCCCGCTCCGGAAAGGGTGACGCGAATATCCCGTGCGCAGCGAAAATGAA
>JBEHXD010000579.1:0-3883 GCA_048498875.1 Verrucomicrobiota bacterium | reverse complement strand
GTCTGGAAATTCTGCACATAGATCGTCTGCTCGAGCGCCACATGTCCGGGATCGAAATCCGTCACGAAGGTCGCAACCGCCCGGTGAATTTCACCCAGACAGTAAGCCATGGTGTGCTTCGGCAGGATTCGCACAGTCTGACAACGCAACAGCACGGGTTGGCGTCCGGCCACGAACTCAATCAACGCAAGACCCGTTCCGCGCAAACTGGGATCGATCCCAAGCACCCGGCCGTGAAATACCGGTCGCTGCAACGAAGGTGCGTCCGGCCAGGTTTTGGCCACAACCTTCCCTTCAAGTTTTGCCTTCCAGAGGTCCCTGACTGACGATCGCGCCATAAAGTGAATCACCGCATATACCGAAGCCGGGTAAAGAAGAAGCGGAATGTTGCCCCTCATTTCGCTTTTCGCCCAACGAATGGGCAACGATTCGAATATCGTGATTCCCAACCCGCATTTTCCGGTTACCTTTTTAGAAAATGAGATCACCGCGCCACGAAAAGAAATCCCAGCAGACTGAGGTTCCTTTTACCACCGGGTGGCAGAGACTGAGGCAGCGCATCGATGCCTTCCGGGTTCGCACGCTGTGGTGGCGTACACTTGATCGTTGGGAAAACAGCCGTTCCTTCCGGTGGCTGACCGGAGCGCTGATCGTTGGTGTTCTGTTGGCGGGTGCGTTGCTATTTTGGGTTTATCCTTGGTGGACGAAGCGAAACTCGGTCAAGATGGCGCGCCAATGGCTTGCCGCCGGGCGCATCAATTATGCGGTGGAGGCGGTGCAACAGGCCATGCAGCTCGATCCCCAAAATCCCGAGCCCTGGCAAATCGCCGCGGAAATTGCCCGTCGTCGTGGACAAAAGGAGGCGGCGGCGGACTACGCTCATCACGCGGCAAATCTCGCTCCTGGAAACAGCGCCCTTTTGATTGCCTGGTCCGCGGAAGCCTTGAGGGCTGATCTTGCGGCGGAGTCCACGCAAGCCCTCAGTCAGGTGTCCGAGCCTGACCGCGAAAAATCCCCGGATGTGCAAAGACTGCTCGGCGAATTGGCTCGCCGGGAGGAGCGTTTGGATGAGGCCAAAAGCCATTTCGAAAAGGCGATTCTCCTCGATGGGCCGGTGGCGATCGACGAGGTCCCGCTTGGGGTCGTGTTGCTCAACGCCCGCGATTCGGCCGAGCGCCAGCGTGGCCTTCGTTTGCTGGAAAAATGGGCTGCCGATCACGAATGGGGAGCGGTCGTCCTGCGCACCTTGTTGTCCGACGCCCGGGCGCATAATGATTTGGCCGCCATGGCGAAATGGGCCGAAGCCCTTCGCGCCAATGTCAGTTTCACCAACGGAGACATGCCCGACTATCTCGCCGCGCTCGCAAAGGCGGATCCCTCCCGTTTTGCCGGGGTTTTGGCCACACTGGAAAAAGATCATTCAACCAGCCCTGAATCCGCCGTCCGACTCTTGAGTTGGTTAAACCAAATTGGCCGGAGCGATGAAGCACTCCGTTGGTCAAAGACCCTGCCCGGGGACGCGCTGCGAAAACCTCCGCTGGCACTGGCTATTGCTGAAGCACAGCTAAAAACTGCGGATTGGATGGCGCTTCAGTCGTGGGTGCAGGGGGAAAACTGGGGAGCCGAAGGAGAATTCCTGCGCTGGGCTTATGGCATGCAATCCGCGCGGAAGCTGGGCAATGACGCACAAGCGACGGATTTCTGGAAAACGCTCTACAGTCATGCGCAGTTGAATGGTGTCCATGCGCTTTTTGCGGGATCCACCCTGTATAGCTGGGGCAATGACTCGGATGCAGAGGCGCTTTGGTGGCGCGCGGCTGAGCAGGAGGGCTCAACGGCAATTGAAGCTCTCGGGTCGCTGGCTCGCTATTACCAGGTGCATCGTGATGCAGAGGGACAATATCGGGTGTTCCGACGACTCCATGTCTTGCGGCCCAACGACGCATCGGTGGGGAATAATTTTTCGTTTTTTGCCTCACTTACCGGTCGCGAGCAGCGGCTCGCAGAGCAAATCGCCCGGGAAAACTTCAAGAACCAGCCCGCCTATCCCATCTACGTCGCAACCCTGGCGTTCAATTTGTTCATGCAGGGGCGAGCGGCGGAATCACTCACCCTCCTCGCTCCCCTGGCTTCAAAGAACGATCAGTCACCCGCCTTCTCGCTTGTGCATGGTCTCGCCCTGGCCGGTACCGGGAAAAAAGCCGAGGCCCGCGTGTTGCTGGAAAAAATTCCGGCCAATACCCTGACCTCGCGCGAGGTGGAGGTAATCGAATCAGCCTTGCGGAATTAGGCCGGTAAACCGCCAGTGGTCCGCGCCCGCAGGCGACGGAGGCCAAACAAAGCAAGTGCCGCTGCGACGGGAAGAATGGTGCCGACTTCAGGCACCGGATTGCCATCGATCAAAGTCGCATTGCCAACCTGATAGACCAACAGCCCGCTCGGATTCAGCGCGTTGGAACCATTGGTACCCGTCTGGCTGTTGGTATTGTCCACGACGACGTAAATATAATTAGTGCCGAGGACAAAGCGGGAATTGTTTGATCCGTTGGCATCATCGTAATTCTGCAAATAAAGCGCCGACGTATTGTTCCAGGCGTTTGTTCGCGAACCAGCCAGGTTAGTGTTCGACCCGCTCGTATTGATGCTACCGTTGGCATTCACGTCGGGATTTACGTAAACCGAATACTGGTCATCGGCTGCGAGAGTGAGCGAAATGGAAATGTCATTGCGCACCCGACCCGTACCTGTGCCCGTGATCGTGAAGGCGAGACGGTAAACATATTGGGCACTGTTCGTTCCCGTAGTGCCATTGCCGGGGAGATAATCACCGCCTACATTGGCCGTACCGCCATTCGCCGCCGTGCTGGCGCCAGGCGCGGTGATCCATTTGGAACTGGAACTGTTGGCCACGTAAGCCGCGTCAATATAGCTGGGACTCAAAACATAGGAATTCCCCGTGTAGGTGCTGGTGCCCGAATAATCATTTCCGTTAACCCGCGCATACGTCACCTGCCAATGAGAGTCAGCGGACCCGCCGGGAAGCACGTTGGCGGAACTATCCACACCGGTGTAATACAACCCTGTAATGTTAGTCGCCGTGCTTGCATCGACGCGGGAAGCAGAAAGCCCAAACACCGCGATCAACGCGGAAACCGAAAGGAATTGTTTGATAGCTTTCACTGCCCAAAAACTGGGGTGTTTATCCTATTTTCCAAGATAAAAATCCGGAAATAGTTATTGTTTAATAAATTAAGAATACAGTTATGTAGTTTTAAGGCAAACGTCGCTTTGATAAAGCGCTGCTTTTGAATAAGATTCAACTATACGCATTTTTGACTAGATGCGCAAATAGCACCTATTTATTGCAAATAATTATATTCAGTAGCGATTTTGTGAGAACTTTTGAATCGGTCATTTCGGCGGGAAAAAAAGCAATTTTCCGACCGCGATCGCAGTCAACCAAAGTACCCCATTTTCAAAGTATCGCTGGTTGATTCGTTCCACGATCGGCCGCCCGATTAGCGCACCACAAGCAACTGCGGGAGCAAGGTACAGATTGAGCATCAGGCTCTGTGAGGTGATGAGCCCCAACTGGGCGACAAACGGAACTTTCACCCAATTGATCAGCAGAAAAAACGCCGCTCCGGTTCCGAGGAATTCCAGTTTTTCGAGTCGCATGGCCAGAAGATAGAGCGACATCACCGGCCCCGCGGCATTCGCGACCATCGTGGTGAATCCGGCAAACATTCCCATCATCGGGCCAAACCAGATGGGAAGATGGGTGACAGCCTCGTCGACTTTGCCCCGTCGCCGCCACAGATGCACCGTCAGCATGAGCGCAATGATGCCTCACACCATCCGGGTGGTCTGGCGGTCGTTGATG
>JBEHXD010000578.1:0-3897 GCA_048498875.1 Verrucomicrobiota bacterium | reverse complement strand
CCGGCCCGGACCAGACGCTGCACGTATTTCCGGCGATGCCGGTTTCAACCGCCGTCGAGTTCGGCCGTGTAATCCAACCCAAAGCCGACATGGCGATAGCGATTTACGACCAGCAGCAGCCGCGGGGCTTTGTGCCGGCGCTGAGCCTCCGGCAGCTTGAGACGGTCGCAGCGGGAACCAATTGATTCAATACCACCACCGAAAGAAAAACCATGAATGCACTGACTCCCAGTTCCACGCCGTTCCCGGTTAACCCGATCGATGCGTCCCTGCTGCGCCATTTCGCCGCGATCTGCGAAGCGCTCGACATCCCCCCGTCGAAATTTCAACTCGCAAAACAACGCTATGAGGCGTTGGCGCGTTTCCTGTGCGATCCCACCAATCCCCTCGCCAAGTTTAAACCGACGATCTACCCGCAGGGATCGATCCGGCTGCAAACCACGGTCAAACCACCGCGGGGGGAGGAATTCGACATCGACCTCATCTGCCAATTGACCGGCGCCCTCGGCCGGACGACCGAAGCGATTTTCAACGAGGTGAAAGCGGCCATCCTCCGCGACCCCAATTACGCGAAGATGGCGACCATCAAAAATCGCTGCATTCGCCTCACCTACGCGAATGACTTTTGTCTCGATATCACGCCGGCCGTGCCTGACCTGTCCCGCGGGCCGGAAAACATTCGCGTCACGGACCGCCCCAGCCAGACACTGAAGGCCAGCAACCCGAAGGACTACAGCGAGCTGTTTGCGGGCGTCGCCGCAATCGTCCCGCGCATCCACGCGGCCACGACGAAGACTACCGCTTTCGAGGCCATGATCGAGAACCGGGCCGGCGTCGAGCCGGTGGCCGAGCCGAAAGCGATGCGCCCGGTCCTCAACCGTTTCGTCCAAATCTTCAAGCGACACCGCGACATCATGTATTTGGACGACGCCAAGGATGCCCCGATCAGCGCGATCATCACGACGCTCGCGATGCATGCTTACCGCTCACTGGCGGAAGTCGAACACGCGAGCCTTTACGATCTGATGCTCGCCATGGCCAGGGCCCTCCCCTCATACCTCGTGCCCGTCGGCGCGTCGAATGGAAATCCGGTTTACGCCGTTCCAAACCCCGCCAATCCCGAGGAAAACTACGCCGACAAATGGCCGGCGAAACCGCAGCGGCAGGACGAGTTTTTCCGGTGGCAGACCGCCCTCGTCGCCTTTCTGGAGGATCTGCGCCGCACCGCGGGAAAGGGCGCGGACGTGTTGCACGGCAAACTGGCCGCGGGATTCGGCGAAGGACTCGTCAGCCGGATCGCGGTGGCAAAAGCCCACGCACTCAAGCAAGCCGCCGCGAAGGGCACCGTCGGCATCACCTCCATCGGGATCATCGTGCCTAAGGCCGCGGCAGCGGTCGCGGTCCGCCCCCAAACCTTCCACAATTGAACGGACTGGCACAGCCTTGGATGCCGCTGGAACAGCAGCAGGCTCGCTTGATGGCAGCGTTTCCCGATGGGGTGTGTCGCATCGATTCCGTCGGTCTGTTCTGGCAGGGAAACCTCCAGCCCTCGGCGGAAGGACGCGAATACCTCGTGCGCGTCCGCTACCTCACCGGCGCCATTCCCGAAGCCGTGATCATTCGTCCTAGCCTCCACTACCTCGTGGCCAATTCGGAGAAGCCCGGCCGAAAACTCCCTCACATCTATCCTGAGCAGGACGATCCGCTCTGTTTGTTTTTTGGGGCCAAGGAGTGGAATCCATCCTTGGCGATCGCCGACACGACGATTCCGTGGGTGAGCCTTTGGCTGCGCTTCTTCGAGTTGTGGCTGGTCACGAATACTTGGGAAGGCAGCGGCGCCCCCTATTCAGGGTAAGCTCTGTGGACTGATCGCGAAGAAACGTTGCCGAGTTCGCCCGATCAACCTACCAAGAACCAACCACCCCGTCGCGACCGACCGCCCATGCCCTCACCATTCCTGACGAAAAGTGACTTCAAAGTAGCGGCCGACTGTCGGACGAAACTCTTTTACCGAAAAAACGCCTACCCCACAAATCTCGAGAAGAACGACTACCTCCGATTTCTAGCGGACGGCGGTTTCATGATCGAGTTCATCGCCAAGGCGCGATTCCCGTCGGGCATCGATCTCGTGGATGATCGTGATCCCCTCTCGGCATTCGAGCAGACCCTCCGCTTACTCGCCGAGCACAACGCCGTGCTCTTCGAAGGCGCCGCGACGATTGGGAAATTTCACATTCGCGCCGACATTCTGGAAAAAACGGACGGCGTCCTCAATTTGATCGAAGTCAAATCCTCGTCGATTGACGACGATGACGACGGAGCGTCGCCTTTTCTCACGAAAAAGGGCATGATTGCCTCGCGCTGGAAGGAATACCTCATGGACGTCGCTTTCCAGACGCACGTGCTCCGTCTCGCGTTCCCGGATTTGGTGGTGAAGCCGCATCTCTGCGTAGTCGACAAGTCCCGGATTGCGACCGAAGCGGAGACCCTCGGCCGCTTCATGCTGACCAAAGACCCCAAGAATTCCAAAGCGCGGCCGGCGATCAGCTATACCGGGGACGTGACCGTGCTGAGCCACTCGAAGCTTCTCACGATCCGTTCCACGGAGCGGGAGGTTGAGTTGATCATGCCGGAAGTGATTCAAAAAGCCGAGGCGCTCGTCGCTCTCCTTACCGAAAACGGCGTGACCCGGGTTCAGGAAGACATCGCGCGGCAATACCGGGACTGTCGGAAATGTGAATTCCGAACAGGTGAAGTCGACCGAAACGGATTTCGCGAGTGCTGGGGTCGGCTGACCGAGAGCCCCTCCCACATTCTCGATCTTCATCGTGTCGGCCAGATCGGATCCGCCAAAATCGCTGATCCCGTCCCACCGCTATTATGTCGCGGTTCCGCTTCGTATCTTGACTTGGGCGCTGGCGATCTCGGAACCGAAGGCTCATCCTACCAGGTGCGCCGGCTGATGCAGTGGCAGTCAATGAACGCCGGTGGAACAGAACACCTACCTCGCGCATTGCTTAACGCGCTGGAGGCACATCAACAGACACCGGGGCTCCCACTCCATTTTGTCGATTTCGAGGCGTGTGATCTGTCCCTGCCTCATCATCCCGGCCTGCGGCCCTACGAGCGGGTCGCGTTTCAATGGAGCTGCCACACTATTCGAGCCGACGGCATCCTTTCACATCGGGAATGGCTCAACACTAAACGAGCGTTCCCCAACTTCGCTTTTGCCCGAGCCCTGTCCGAGTGCATCGGCGAGTCCGGCACCGTCTACGTCTGGTCGCCCTACGAGCAAACGACGCTGAGAAAAATCATGGAACAGATTGGTCAGTGGGCCGCCCGCGATCCCGAGCAGGCGCTTCGCGTTTCGGGCCTCACTGACCGCGCAGCGCTCGACAAACTCACAAACTGGATCGATCGACTGCTTGGCCCTTCAGATGCGACCGGAAAACGCCACTCGGAGAGAATCCGGGATCTGCACAAACTGGCCTACGAACATTATTTTCATCCCCGGATGGCGGGCCGGACTTCCATCAAGGTGGTTCTACCAGCCGTCTGGGAATCGGATGACCGACTAAAAAAGCATCCCTGCTTCGCCGAATACTTGGCGGCATCTGCCGACGGCAAGCCACTCGATCCCTACAAAGTGCTGCCACCGCTTCCGTTCGGAGACGACGAAGACACGGAGGATGTTGTGCAAGAGGGCACCGGGGCCATTCGCGTCTATCAGGATCTGATCTTCTCGGATACCCGGTCACCGCAGGATGCCACCAATCGACAAAAACTCCTTTTGCAATACTGTCGACTCGACACAGCCGCGATGGTGATGATCTGGATGCACTGGACCGGGCGATATGATGTCAAACGCAGCGAGTAATGATTGAGATTCACCCCCGT
>JBEHXD010000577.1:0-3899 GCA_048498875.1 Verrucomicrobiota bacterium | reverse complement strand
CCTATCGGCAGGATTTCCGGCCGCTATACGAGCGCCTGCGCCTACTCTTTGAATAGGATCGAAAGCGCGCGCCGGAAAGGCCGAGCCCATTGCAATACAGTTCGCCACAGGCCACATTCCGTGGGCGAAAGAGGAGTCCGGGAACGCGGACGAGCAAGGGCGAGCCGAGAGCCGCACCGGTCCGCAACTCGGACGGCGCAGGTGAACGGTGGCCCGCCGCGAGGAAGCGCGCCCGGTCTCCGCTTTACGTCCCCATCGCTCCGCGAGTGCACGGGTGGCACGCCGAAACAGACGACGCGGCGTGCCTCCCGTGCAGATCGGAAAAGCGCCAAGTGACGGGCCCGCACCTGGCCTTCGGTTCCAACTCGAAAACGCAATAATGCGCCGGTTGACGCGCGACCTAAGGCGACAGCAGCATGGTGCACTTATGAAACCTCTGCCCGTTGCGGAAACGCTAAGGAGTAGGGTGTCTCACAGAAAAGAAACGATCATTCGTTTCTTAAGTCATCGTTGCCGAGTCGCGCTTACGACGATGATTCAAACAAAAATTCAGTTCAACCTGGCCACTGCCAAGGAATACTTTCGCGAACACTTGGGGGCGGGCGATTACTACTCCGAGGGGCATAAAATCAAGGGTGAATGGGTCGGCCAAGGTGCCGAAAAATTGGGTTTGAAAGGGTTCGTAACTGAAGAGGAATTCATTGCGCTGTGTGAAGGAAAGCATCCCGAAACCGGGCAACGATTGGGCCAGCGGTTGAATTCAGTCCGGCATGAAGACGACGAAGTGAAAGCCAATCGTCGCATCTTTTACGACTTCACGATTGCACCACCCAAGAGTGTTTCAGTGGTGGCCCTGAATCAGGATGATCGCATTTTGAAGCTCCATGAAAAGGCAGTCCGGCAAGCCATGCTGGAACTGGAAAAACTGGCTGGCGCACGAATCCGTAAGTCGGGGCAAAATGCTGATCGGGTAACAGGCAATATTGTTATGGCCACATTCCGACATGAAACCAGCCGTGAACTCGATCCACATCTCCATACTCATTGCGTTGTATTCAATGCCACCTTTGACCCGGTGGAAAATCGGTGGAAGGCGCTGGAGACTTCGGGTATGTTCCGGGCACATCGGTACGCGACCAATCTTTACCGGCATGAGTTAAGCAAGGGACTTCGGGCGCTGGGTTATGCAATCCAGAACCATTCTCGCGGCTTTGAAATCAAGGGTGTGCCGCAAAGTATCATCGAGCGATTTTCCAAACGACATCAGCAAATTGATGAGGAAACGTGTACCCGTTTGGCCAAAGGGGAGAAGGTTGGAAACGTCAAAGATCTGCGCGAACGGGTGGCCCACGGGAACCGGCGAAGGAAGATGAAAAACTCAACGGCCGATGCGCTGCGTTCAACCTGGAGCAAGGAAATGCGACCAGAGGAAGTGGCGGAGTTGCGGAATTTGGAGTCAGTAAAACCACGTTTGGCCGAAAAAGTTGATCTCGCTGGAATCGTAGCCTGGGCTGAACAACACCTGTTCGAACGTCGAGCGGTCGTGCCTGAGCATAAATTGATGTCGGCGGCCTTGGAACGTGGTCGGGGCGAAGATTTCGACTTGGTGGCGCTCCGACAGGCCATCGATGAGCGCGGTTTACTGCGGGAAAAGGGCACGGATAAAATCACCTCCCGGGAAGTCCTGCGCTGTGAGCTTGAAGTCGTGGTTGCCGCGCATGATGGCCGCAATCGGCATGGGGCGATGAATCACGAGTATCAGCCGTCAGCGTCGCTGTCAGCGGAACAGACCGTGGCGGTAGAAAAGATTTTGCGTAGCCGGGATTTTATCACGCTCTTCCGTGGTGGTGCGGGAACGGGCAAAAGTTTTGCTTTGCAGGAGGTCGAGCGTGGACTGACCGCGGCAAATCGTCCCGTGGTCGTGTTGGCTCCCCAACGCCAGCAGGTGCAGGATTTGCAGGCGGATGGATTGAAGGCAAATACCCTCGCTTCATTCTTGCAGGATAAACAGCTCGCACCGGATGCCGTGGTCATCGTGGATGAAGCCGGGCAAATTGGTGCCCGGCAGATGGCCGAATTATTCCGCATCGTGCGAGCCAATCAGGGCCGGCTGATTCTCTCGGGCGATTCTCGCCAGCATGGTGCAGTTGCGGCCTCGGATGCCCTGCGGGCCATCGAAAAGCATTCAGGGCTCAAGCCCGCGGTGATCCAGACGATTCGTCGGCAGGATCCTAAACTTGGACGCACAGAGGGAGAGCGGGCATTTATTAGCGAATACCGTAATGCGGTGAAAGCAGCGGCAGACGGCAACGTCACCAAGTCCTTCGATACGCTGGATCGGTTGGGCTGCATTCGGGAAATAGGCGGTTTGAACCAGCACGAAATGCTCGTCGCGGAATACCTCGAAGCGCTTGAACGTAAGGAAAAGGCGCTCGTCGTTGCCCAGACCCGCGAAGAAGTGAGCAAGGTCAACGAAGCCCTCCGCCTCAAAATGCATGAGGCGGGAAAACTTGGGGCCGGTATTTCGCTGATCACTTATCAGCCGGTCGATCTCGATGAGGCTCAGAAAAGGGATGCACGTTTTTATCAGGAAGGGCATCATGTGGGTTTCATCCGGGGTTACGGTCGATTCGCAAGAGGCGAAGTCTGCCCCGTGATCGGGGCGAATGAAAAAGGCGTCATCCTCGAAAAGAATGGGATCAAATCCACGATGAGCTATCGGTACGCCAATCGTTTCGTGGTTGCCGCAGCGAAGGAAATGGAAATCGCCCCTGGCGACCGGCTGCAACTCAAGTTCAACGGCAAGTCGACTGAAGGAACCCGGTTGAATAACGGCGAACTCGTCAGCGTGTGCGAAGTAGTGCCCGATGGCTCGCTCGTGGTCGAGGCGGCCAAAGGAGCCCGCAAGACCCTTGCGCCGTCGCAACGGCTGCTCGTACGTGGCTACGCCGTCACATCCTATGGCTCGCAGGGCAAGACCGTGGATACCGTGCTCATGTCGGACGCCGGCAATCGCGCCGCGACCGATGCGAATCAATGGTACGTGACGATTTCACGCGCCCGGAAGAAAGTGGTGATCTTCACACCCGACAAGTCGGCGCTCCGCGCCCAGGTGCAACAGGCCGGCGGGCGCGAACTCGCGCTGGATTTGAAACTGGAAAATCGCCCGTCAGTTGACACCCGGCAAAGTGAGTGGACCAAGCGCTCCATCGTGGCAGCAGAAAGAATCCGCCAAGACGACGCCTTTATCCGCATGAACAACCGCCAGTCCAACCATCAAAGTATTCACCTATGACTCTGGAAGAAATAATGGCCGAAAAAAAGAACCGGTACAAGTCGGAGGTCATTCAGTGTGTGGAAAAAGACTATCACGCGGTTCCCATGATTACGCTATGCCCATGGCAGGAGAGTGAATGGGTTTTACCGTGGTCGCGTCTTGATGCCATGCGATTCAGTGACGTAGAAAATTCGGAACAGGTGGAGCTTTTCTTTCCCCACCATCATGTCGTTGTGGTCGGCGAAAATCTTCGGCAGTTCGACGAGGCTTTCCGCACCTACATGATAAATTGTTTGAGAAGCATGCCGGCAGCACATCGCGCCAGCCTCAAGCCGACCGCTCCGTTTATTGCCCGATTGGAAGTGCGAGTGTTGGCTGATCCGAAGGGCGGACCCGCCGTTGACGTTCCATTCTGAATAGGCTCATGGGGCACGATTCCTTCTGGTCAGGCAGAGGCCGGGAAAAAACGAAACGCGTTTCGTTTTTTTACAAAAGCAAACGCCGCTCCGGTGTCAAGAACCGGCGCGGCGTGTTTGCGTTGTGCTGTGGGTCACCCTCGGGCCGGCACCTTTAGCTTGGTGCGGATATACATCGAAACTTCGACTGGATCGTAATAGACGAA
>JBEHXD010000576.1:0-3900 GCA_048498875.1 Verrucomicrobiota bacterium | reverse complement strand
GTGGACGCCCATGCGGCTGGGCTCGGGGTAGCCCTTGTCGTCCTCGCGGGGGAGGACTTTGGCCTGTTCGGCGGTGCCGCCGCCGCGGTAGACGATGCGGATGTTGGAGAGGGTGAGGTCTTCGATGGGGTGGCCGTCGATGCCGGCGATGAGGCAGCCGTACTCGGGCCAGACGTCGGAGGCGGTGATGTTGGAGATGGTGATGCGGCGGACCTGGGCGACGGGGGTTTTGTCGGCGGGGCCGCGGGCGCGGTTACCGAGACGGATGTAGATGGGAGAATTACAGATGTCGCGCATGGTGAGGTTGGTGACGGTGACGTCCTCGATGACGCCGCCGTCGACGGACTCGATGGCGAGGCCGCGGGAGTGGTCGAAGACGCAGTTGGCGATGGTGATGTTTTTGAACCCGCCGTTGGTTGCACGATTTCACTCACCCACCTTCATGGATACATATATATTTCCCCAATGTGTAGTTGATTTCCCTGAGCAACGCCTGCCAGGTGCTCGGATGCTCGGTGGCCATTTGCTGCAGCAGCGCCGAGTTGCCACGAGCAGCGGCCACGGACGCTCGGGCGTCGGCTGCTGGAGCGACACGAAGCCCTGGAGCCGGGCGCGGTCGATGCGGGCCACCACCTGGCTGAGCTCCGCATAGGCGTAGGCCAGATTGGAGAGGCGCATCTTCTGCAAAAGCGACTCACGTTCCATGAGAAGTTGGGAGAGTTTCATGCTGATTTTCCTCCGAGCGGATTTTGAGGCCCGCATTGGTTGATGGTTGCACATTACCCGACCAAAGAACCCGCTTCGGCGTCCGGCCATCCGGACCCCTGCGTCCGATATCCTCTAATTCGGTACAAACCTGTCTGAAGTTGAACCTGAAACTGCGCTGACGAATCCAGTCCTAGCATAAACCCGGCCGAAATCACTCGAGCGATTCAGAAACTGACTCAGTCACTGCCTGGAAAGAGAACGATCAAATCACGAAATTATTAGCTCACAAATAACTCACGCTGCATCTGACCTTCAGTCCTGCACTTGACGGCGATTACTGATCGCCACGGCGGCGGATTTCGCAAGGAGAATTTGGCGCGGAAGGGTCTTATTCGTGCCCCAGGTGGAACGGGTTGACCTCAACACGTTGGTTTGAGTTTGAGTTTGAGTTCGGGTGTCCTGAAGCGTCTTGGGGTCAAGCCGCTCCACCCCGGAGATTGCGGCAAGGTGGAACGCGTTGAGCTCAACGCGTTTTGTCCTCACGCATGGAACTACGTTCCGCCCGGGGCCTGGCGACGTATTCGCCATGGCCGATTATCCCGGAAAGCTCTTCCATCACACTCCTGCGTGGGTCGATGACTCGGCGCTGTTTCATGTGCGGATTCGCACGGATCCACGCCATCCCTCGGTCCTCACCGATCCACGTTTGGCTCCTGATCTCCTGTTGGCGGCAAAACGTTATCACGTATTGAAGCGCTGGAATTGCGCGCTGTTTTTAATCATGCCGGATCACTTGCATGCGCTGCTTTCCTTCGGGAAACAGGCGGAACTGCCGGAAGTAATACGCAGCTGGAAGCGTGGCACATCACGCTTTCAAGGCGTCCAGTGGCAGGAAAACTTTTTCGATCATCGGATGAGAAACACCAAGGAGAGCGATGAAAAGTGGCACTATATCCGAAGAAATCCGGTGGTGAAAAATCTTTGCGCGAAGGAAGAAGACTGGGCCTGGTGGTGGAGCGGCGCCGACCAGAGTGGAACGCATTGACCCCAATGCGTTGGTTTGAGTTCGAATTCGCGCATCCTGAAGCGTCTTGGGGTCAAGCCGCTCCACCTAACCCAAGCAACTTATTCAGCGCGGCGTGTTGCAGGAGGATGATCGTCTTGGCGTCCTTGATTTCGCCGGTGGCGATTTTGGCGAGGGCTTCGGCGAGGGTGTATTCGAGGATTTCGATTTCCTCGTCCTCGACGCCACCGCCGGCGGAGACTTTTTCGTGCCTGGAATATCTTCCAGTGAAGAAATGCAGCACCTCCGTCACCGAACCAGGCGACATGTAGACCTCGAGAATCTTCTGCACGTCCTTCACGACGTAGCCGGTCTCCTCTTCGACCTCGCGGCGGATGCACGCCTCGGGAGAATCCTTGTCGAGCAAACCGGCAGCCACCTCGATCATCATGCCGTCGGTGTTGCCATTCACGTAGGTCGGCAGACGAAATTGTCGCGTGAGGAGCACGGTGCCGGCCTCGCAATTGTAGAGCAGGATCGCCGCGCCGTTGCCGCGGTCGTAGGCCTCGCGGTTGTAGGTATCGACCTTCCCATTGCGGCGCGTGTGCTCCACCGTGTATTTTTTCAACACGTACCAGTTGTCGGAGAGCAGCTGTGTTTTGACGATCTTGATGGCGGGATTCATGTAGGAGCACGGAGGTTGCCCGCGAATTACGCGAATGAACACGAATTAATTTTCTCGCGAAGGTTGGGAAGGGCGCGAAGGACTGATTTATCCGTTCTGGGTTAATTCGGAATAGTGCGCCCTGCGTTTCAGATTTTCGACACTGAGCACACAGAGGATGCACTGAGGTCACAGAGGCCAATACGATGAAAAATCAATGCTCCCCAACCTCCTTCCGGACTCTGTGTTCTCTGTGACACAATCCGATTCAGCATTTCAAAACCCACATGCCAGAAGGCCGATGAGGGCATCGGCCCCTACCTTCGAGACCCCAAATAAAAGCTCACGCGGTGGTGTAGCCGCCGTCGATCATGAGCGTCGTGCCGGTGATCATGCTGGCGGCGGGCGACGCCAGAAAGACCACGGCGCCGGCAACGTCGATGGGTTCGCCGACGCGACCCAGGGGGATTTTCTTCAACAGATCGGTACGGAAGGCGTCGTTCTCGAGCCACTTCACGGTGCCGGGCGTGCGCACGAATGTCGGCGCGACGCCATTCACGTTGATGTGGTGCTTCCCCCACTCCAACGCGAGGCACTTCGTGAGATGCGCGATCGCGGCCTTCGTCATGCAATACACCGACTCGGTGGGCAGCGCGACGAAGCCGGCCTGCGAACTCAGCATCACGATTTTCCCGCCGGTTTTCTGCGCGATCATCACGCGGCCCACTTCCTGGCTGACGAAAAAAGTTCCCTTCAAATTTACGCCGAGCGTGTAATCGAAATCCTTTTCCGTGACTTCCTCGGCGCGATTCGGCGGACCGAGACCGGCGTTGTTTACGAGAACATCGATGCGTCCGAAATGCTTTGCGGCCTTCGCCACCGCGTCCGTGATCTGGCTGCGGTGCAGCACGTCCATCTGCAGCGGCAGCGCCTTGCGACCGAGTGCGCGGATCGTCGCCACGAGCTCCTCCCCGCTCGCAATGTCGCGCAGTCCCAGTGCGACATCCGCGCCTGCCTGGGCCAGTGCGATGGCACACGCGCGGCCGATGCCACGGGCGGCACCGGTCACGAGTGCGACCTGGCCGCGGAGGTCAAAATTGGATGCAAAATTCGACTCTGACAAAACGTCTTTCCCCATGCCGGATGCTTGTCCCGCAAACGCGCAACCACGTCAAGAATGCGACTTTGCGGTGTGTCATTTCGTATCCTTTTTTCGCTGGAAATGCCCACTGGAATTGTAAGTTAAGAACCTCGAACTGGAAGGTTTTCGTTGGGTCCGTTCCATGCATGAACGTACCTATTCCACCTAACTTTTCTGATAACACTCCGGAGCGCGGACCCTGGCATGATCCGAATGCCGAACGTCCCGCCGTGTTTGTCTACGTGCAAATATTGTACGCGGACGGCACCACCGGCACCGCCGTATGGACCGGCAATTTGTGGTGGTCCAAAGGCGTGGTCGAACCAATCGCGTGGCGGCCGATGTCCGCGCAAAACGGAAGCGGACCGTGACGGCGCGTGATGG
>JBEHXD010000575.1:0-3919 GCA_048498875.1 Verrucomicrobiota bacterium | reverse complement strand
CGCGCGGTGGAGGTCGCCCGACAGGCGGACCGTGTGATCGTATTGCGCGAGGGCTGCGTGGTGGCGGATGGTCCACCCGACGAGGTGTTCGCAGCCGCCACCGGCAGTTTTTTAAGCTCGTGCTGAACCAAGCTTCGGACGCCCTTATGGATGCATCCCTCCTTCTCCCGTCGTCAGGCTTGAGCCTGCTGCGCTCGCTCGAGGAGATGAGGCAGTCGAGGGTGGTCGTACACTGCACGAGCGATAGCCAGCCACGGCGGCTCGCGATGGGCGATGTGCCTCATTTAACGCGCTGCGTCCGGGAGATGTCGCATCCGGGCAGATTAACCCTGGTCCTGCACTCCGACGGCGGTACGATCGAGGCTGCCCGCGAGTTCGCCCTGCAACTCCGCGCCTATGCGGGGCAATTGGAGATCTTCGTCCATCGGAAAGCGCGGTCCGCCGCGACGCTCCTTTGCCTGGCGGCGGATCGGATCGTGCTTGGACCCGCGGCGGAATTTGGACCGATCGATCCACAGATCATGTCGGCCGGCGACGCCGAGGGGCAGCCGAAGCGCATATCGTCGGAGGATATAAAGGCATTTCGGGCTATGGCGGAAACATGGTTCGATCTACGCGCGGAAGAAAGCCGCCTGGAGATATTCAAGATCCTGAATCAACGATTTTTTCCCACCACGCTGGGGGCGTTTTTCCGGGCGGATCGCTACGCCCGGCGAGTCGCGGATGAGCTGCTGGCGTATGCCGCGCCCCACTTGCCGGCGGCCGGACGAGCGCAGGTGGTGGAGCGCCTCATGACGAGCCTGCCGGATCATGATGAAGCCATTAATCGGCGGGATATATTAGCGCTGGGTCTCGATGCCGCCGCGGCCACCGATGAGGAGACGCGCGTGATGTGCGATATCGTCTCGGAATGCCAGCAGCACATGGCCGACGGAGACGGGCGCGACACCCGGGGGCGGATCAAGGCGGTGCACTATTCGACGGATTCCGGGATCGAGTTTTTCGCGCCCGCGTGCATAACCCGCTCCAGGGCGGATTTGCCCGCCGGCGATAGCCGGCGTCCGGGTGCGGCCGGGCCGGTCGGGCGATGGCGGCGCATGGCCGGCGCCCTATGATCGAGCCGCTCCGGCCGTTACCGTGGACATCCCAAATTTCCTGCGCGAGCTGCTCAAGGCCAATTCACCGCCCGGAGGCGAGAGCGCGAGCCATGCCGTGCTGGAGAGATATATCGAGCCGGCGACGAGATCGTTTCAAGCGGATGCGCTGGGGGAATCGGATCGCGTTCGCAAACGCGAACGGCCGGGGTGGGATCCTGTTGTGCGGCCATATAGACGAACCTGGATTCATCGTTTCTCACATCGGGAAAAACGGCCTCGTGTATTTTCACAATTTGGGGAGCGAGGTGATGGACCACATCTCGGGTCGTGCGGTGGTGATCAAAACCGCCAGAGGGGACGTCGCCGGAGTGCTCGCGAGGAAATCCATGCCGCAGGAAGGCGGGCGGGAAAAGGCGCCGGGACCCCGGGTCGCGATGTGGATCGATATCGGAGCGAGCACCCGAGCTGAGGCGATGGAGCGAGTGACCATCGGAGATCCCGGGACCATGAGGGGGGAATCACTCATCTGGCGGGGACGCTTCTCGCCAGCAAGGGTGCGAGCGCCAAGATCGGCGCCTATGTAGCGGGCGAAGCATGGTTGAGGCTGGCGAGGGAAGATCGCGCCCTCGGGCCGAGATTGGCCTTTGCGGCCATGACCCAGGGATCGATTGCCGGCCCGAGTGCGCAGTGCGTTGCCAATGTGGTCGCACCCGCGCTCGGAATCGTGATTTGCGGCACAAAGGCGATCGACCTCCCCGGGGGCGAAGAGTCCAAATCGAGTGGTGCCATCCTGGGCCTGGGGCCGGTATTGTTGACGGGAGCCACGGCATCCCGGGGCTTGAACAGCATGATAGCGGGGGCCGCTAAAAGCGCCCGCCTGCCCTATCAAACCAAAGTGGCAAACCGCAGCGAAACCCAAGCGAGTTTAAAGATGCAGCTGGCGGCGGGCGGTCTGGACATCGCTCTGATCGGCGTGCCGATAAAATACTTGGGAAGTCCCTGCGAGGTCTTCGACCTGAAGGATGTGGAGAGTGCCGTGCGGCTCGTGGAAGCCAGTGTGCGCGCGTTTCAAGAAGGCAGCCCTGCCGCCCCAGCCAGCCGTCAGATCGGCGTCTGAGATATATTTCCGCAATTGCGTCGCACTGTGGTCGGAAACATCGAGAAGGGTATAAGAGGATAATCCGGGAACGTTGATGTAAGTGTCGGCTCTGGTACAGCCCGAGTGGGGTTTCCGTTGCGCAGAGTCTTGAAGGCGTATCGAGCGGGACTTAAATGGCGAAAATGTTGAATCGGACGACAAATGCGGTTCGAGCTCAAGGGCTAGGGGATAAAACCGCCGAACCCTGTCTACGGAAACCGCACTGCGCGGAAGCAATCCGCTGGAAGCCGCGGCTACTTTGACCTCGAGAGGGACTCCATGCCGAAGGGCGGGTTGGACTCGAAAGAGAGGTTGAAACGGCACTGGACGTCGACGGCGACCGGTTTTCCGTCGCGGACCGACGTGGCCGGGGCAAACTTCCAGCTTTCGACTACTTTTTTCGACGTCGTGCCCCAAATGGGATCCGTCGTGGAAACCACTTTTACGTCCGCAACTTTTCCATCGGTGCCCACGTGAAAGCCGATCACAACCACGTTGTTGTTCACGCCGGTGGCGAGGGCTATGGCCGGGAGCTCCGGCAGTGCCAGCGTACCGCTTGGTCTCGGTGTATGAACGCCGACGGCCGGGGTGTAATAGTCAAACGTGAGGGTGGCCCGATAGGTCTTATGCATCCAAGGGTCCGTTTGTGCCAAGAGGTTCGTCCAAAGCGTAAGAAAAGCGCCGCAAAGTATAATGGCAGTTATTTTCAATTTCATGATCGAAGGCTTATTTATATGATGAGTGGCGTAGTACCTTTTAAGCAAGGGGATTTTTATATTATTGCTGATCTCAAGGGCCTGGCGACCTCGAGACCGCCAGGCCTTATGCTTTTAAAAGATGGCCAGTATAGCCATCGAGCTGAAAGCCCCCGAAGCTAGCTTTTCTTCGGCGGAACGAGGTTGATTAACGCCGCATTTTCCGAGAAGGTGATATCAAAACGGCATTGTATGTCTACGGCTACGGGTTTATCGTCACGGGTAGACTTCGCCGGCGTAAATTGCCAGCTCTCAACTACTTTTTTCGACGCCGCGCCTAATATGGGATCAGAGGTCGACACCACTTTGACGGCGGCAACTTTGCCATCGGCACCGATACGAAAGCCGATGACGACCGAGTTATGCACCGTATTGATCAAGGCGGTCACCGGAATATCCGGAAGCGCCAGGGAACTGGTCGGGTCGGGCGAGTATATGCCCAAGGCCGGCGTAATTTGTTCGAAGGTGAGAGTGGTCCGGTAGGTTTGATACAGCCAACGGTTCGGTGCGGCCGAGGCGGTCAGGCAAACGAGGGAAAAGATGGCGGATAAAATGAGGCATGTTTTTTTCATAATTTTATAGCTCGGCGAAACAAGGCATGGCTTTTTCATCCTCATAATTTAACGACTTGGATCTCCCTCGACAGCCGAGGAGACTCAGATTGAGCATTGATTCCCGGTTTGCGGTGCCGAGTCAAGGCGACCGCTGCCGAGGGCGGTCGGGCTGGCTCGGGTGAAGCAGCTGCCACCTGCTGGGAGTCTTTGCTGATCGTGGACCCTGCCAAACGTGTTTTCGTTGCATGGGCAAGTGAAGGCCGGGCACGCCATCGAGCCACACGCGGTTTCAATGCAAACGCCAGCCATCGCATCAGGATTGATCGCTTTCCCTTCGGTGATTCCTAGCGCGGCCAAGGTCATGGGTTTGGGAGC
>JBEHXD010000574.1:0-3942 GCA_048498875.1 Verrucomicrobiota bacterium | reverse complement strand
TTCTACACCGGCACCTACGTGGGCACGTTCAAGGGCACCGGCCAGATCAACACCGATCCGCTCGGCACCAACGTGATCAAGAATTCCGCCACGCGGAACTCCTGATCGGTGTAGAACCCGCAGCCGGCCTTCGCCATGGCCGCGGTCTGCAGGCGGTAGGTGCCCACGCACTCGCCGCTGTCCTTGTGCTGCACGAACAGATGATGGCACTGGGCGTCGAACGCGTCGGCGTCGCGCTCCGTCTGCTCCGACTCCGCGAGGCCCTCGCCCATCTCCAGATTGTAGACGTCGAAGCGCAGGCGCAGCAGCGCGTCGAGTTCCTCGCGCGTGGAGGCGAAGTGCAGGCGGTAGTCGCCGCGCTCCAGCACCAGCGGCGGCAGGCCCTTGGCGTGGCGGGGATAATCCCCGAAGGCCGCTTCGGGAAGAACCGGGAGAACGGAAACCGTTTCGGAAACCGGGGTCGGCAACAGCGCGGAACGTTCGGACTCGGACATTTCTGCCCCTTTCTCCCCGGAGAGATTCCGGGATGAGAACAGAATACCCGGCGCATGTTTCGCCCCGATTGCGGAAGCGTCAAGGCGCGATTGCGAAGGCTGTAACAGCGAATTTTAAGGGGGAAATCCGGGATTTTAGCGCCCGTATCGCGCGGCCATCGGGTCGCCGGCGCCACCCCTTCCGGTCGAAAATCCCCGCCGACGCGGCCTCCCGGAATTGCCCGGATTTTTACCTTGGGCCGCATGAGCCTTTCACGCCGCCGCCCGGCTTTGCGGGAACTTGCCCTCGCGGCTCTTTCGATCCTGTCGCTGAGCGCGCTGTCTTGCGTTTTCTCCGACCCGCAAATGGCTCCGCCCAAAAACGCGCGCCCCGTCTTCACCGAGGTCGGGGACACCGTGGTCTACGAGGGCGATGACTTTTCCCTCACCCTCGCGGCCACCGATCCGCAGGGAACCGGCCTGGTTTATTCCCTGTTGTCGCCGCCCGAGGGCGCGACCTTGACCGGCAACCGGCTCTCCTGGACTCCCGACTCCGTTCAGGCCGGCACCTATACGATCCGGGTCATCGCCCGAGACTCAGGCAATCCCGACCTGGCCGACACGCTCGCGATCAAGGTCAAGGTCCGCAACGGCAACGAACCTCCCGTGCTGCAGGCCCTGCGCGACACCACCCTCGACGAGTGGCAGTCGCTGACGCTCACGCTTTCCGCTTCGGACGCGGAAGACGATTCTTTGACATACGCGGTGGTGGGCGCTCCGGCCGGGGCCCGCCTGACCGGCAAGGTCTTCACCTGGACGCCCGACAGCACCCAGGCGGGAAGCTACGACATCACGTTCACGGTCACCCAGGTCGCCGCCAGGCCCCTGAGTGACACCGTCACCCTGCGCGTCACCGTGCGCAACGTCACGGTCGAGCCCATTCCGGCCTCGGCGCTGGTGGCCTACTGGGATTTCAACGAAGCCGCGGGGACGCTGCTGGCCGACAAAACCGCCGGCGGCAGAAACGTCACCTTGGCGGGATCCCCAGCGCGCGTGGCCGGCGTCGAAGGCCTGGGCGTGCGCTTCAACGGCAGCAACTACGGCCAGTCCACGGCCGCGCTGCCCGACATGACCGAACAGACCCTGTCGGCCTGGGTTTATCTGGACCAGCTGCAGCGCTCCGCCTTCATCATGGAGGCGAACACCGACCCCGGCCGCGACAATCGCCTGGCCATGACGGAAGACGGGAAGATCCAGTACGAAACGCGCGGCGGAGCCGTGGGCATTTACAACGGGAAAACCAAAATGCAAACCGGCCGCTGGTATTTCGTGACGGCCACCGCCAACCCCGACACCGTCCGGCTCTATCTCAACGGCGTGCTCGATACCGCCACCGTCGGCGCCACCAACCTGTTGGGATCGCATTACCGCATCCAGATCGGCCGCTTCTACGACGGCGGCGGCCATAACGAGGATTTCACCAAGGGCGTGCTCGACGAGATCAAGGTCTACAACAAGGCCCTGACCGCCGGGCAAGTCGCCCAGGAATGGAACCGCTACCGCGCCAACGTCGGGCAATAACGCGGGCGCCCCAAACCGCGTCGCTAGAACGGGCGGGAGCAGGCGCTGCTGCGCGCCCGGGCGGAGGGGTGCGGGTAGCCATTCGGCATAGGCCAGATCTTGGGACTGAAGAATAACTATGCTCCAATCAAATGGCCGACAACAAAAAACAGCATTTCGTTCCGAGATTTTATCTCAAGTCGTTTTCGGTTGAAGGGAAAATTCACAGCTATCTGGTGGAAAAAGACTTGGAGATACGAGAAACACCGTATAAATCTCACTGCTACGAAGATTATTTCTACGGCAAGAATCTGACTTTGGAAAAGTCTCTGGGCAGAATAGAATCCGTGGTCGGCCCTGTTCTCGAATCGATCCTCACCTCGAAGAAGTTACCGGAAAAATCATCCGAAGATTATTTTCACCTGTTGCTCTATGCGGCAACCCAGTCTCTGCGGACGAAGACGTCGCTTCATAATAGCTCCAACCTCGTCGATTCAGCGGTTTACGATCTCCTTGATGAGATGTTGCATCGGAATGGCATCGAAGCCGACGCCAAAGATATCCTTAGTTTAAACATTGACCCGGAATTTCTTGTCCAACGATTGATGAAGAAATCTTTTCAATCAGTTCCGCTCCTCTTCGACCTTAAAGCCTTACTTATTCAAAACGACACAGATACGACTTTCATAACCAGTGACCACCCCACGATTCTTTCCAATCCTTTTTTCGGAATAAATTTGGGCCTTCCGGCAGTGGGATTTCAGAGTCGAGGATTGATTCTGTATCTCCCGCTTTCCCCGAAATTCTGCCTGATGCTTTTCGATGCCTCGTACTACGTTACGGGCAATAGCGAAAACTCCATCACGGTCTTGGACACTCCCACTGTAGAAGCTTTGAATTCTTTCCAGATCTTGAATTGCTTTTCGAATATTTTTTATTCCGGACCTATTGGCGCACAAGAAATAAGAAAATGGGCCGCTGAAGTGATGGATCGACGTGGAGATATTCGCTCTAAGATCTTTAAGGGAAAAGATGAACGGGTTGGAGAGAAAGAAGTTCGGCAATTGATCGGTCACGTGGTTTTGTCGCCACAATTTTTTCCGTCGATTTCCTTTTTGCGCATCAAGCGTCCGGAAGAAATGACGAAGGAAGAACTCTATGGCGGCGTTAGAAATCCATTATTGTGTGAAGCTCATCGGCGCTTTTGTGGAATACTCAAAGAACGAAATCTTAGCGAGGCCGAATTAGGTTTATTTATGATCTATTTCGAACAATTTTTGTAATCTCATTATCCCGAAACGCAAAAAGGACAGATCATTCGACCTGTCCTTTTTGCGTTTACGCTTCCCAATCAGCGCCAGCGACCCGGGCGCCCGCGCTTACGGGCTCAACGACCCCACGTATGCGTTCTCGTATTGCCGGTAGGCGCTCGCGAAATTCGCGTAGGTCGCGGCGTTGTTGAAGTCGGGCTGGAGCGTGTAGGTCGCCCGCACGAAGGGCACGGTGAGCTGCTCGAAGGAAGCCGGGTGGCCCGCTTCGCGGAGCGCGGCATGCTGCGCGCGAATGGCCGCGCCGAGGCCGGCGGAGTTGGAAGTCTCCTGCCGCAGCACGGGCACGCCGAACACGTCGGCCATGATCTGCAGGATCTCGCGGTTGTCCGACGCGCCGCCGGTGGCCTGGATGCGCACCGGCTTTTCGCCCATCCATTCGGCGTGGATGCGCATGCTGGTCATCTGCGCCTCGACCACGGCGCGCACTTCCACCTCGGCGTCCCAATCCTCGAAGCCGTAGCGCCGCGGGCCGGGCGTTTGCACGTGCGGCACGATCTCGGTGCCGAAGTAGGGGAGCATGATGCGGCCGTTGTTGTCGGGGGGCGTGCGGCGCAGGATGTCCGAGAACTGGTCCCACG
>JBEHXD010000573.1:0-3943 GCA_048498875.1 Verrucomicrobiota bacterium | reverse complement strand
ATTCTAATCACCCAACAAATCTAATCTGTCCCCACTCGGCGCCCGCTTTTGTTTAGGAGTGGATTATTGAAGCAGTCGTTTGCGGAAAATCGCCCAATGCAATGAGTGCCGTCCTTGAAAAGACCTGCCCGCGGTGCGGCGGAAAATTTCACTGTGGGGCCAAAGCGGGTGAGGTACGCTGCTGGTGTGCGGAACTGCCTCCCGTTGCACCGCCCCTTGGCAGTGGTTTTGACTGTTTGTGTCCGGACTGCCTGCGCGCAGTGATCGAACGGGGTCGGCTGGCTGGCTGGAAGGACGAGTCGCCGGAGCGCGCGTGACCGGATGATTTTTCCCGCGAACGCCGCAAGGGAACTACGGATTGGACTGTAACGTAGAAGGACGTTTGAGGATTCAGACAAAGTGTTTACCGGTAACTCATGCCCCTTCGTTTTGCCCCTGTTCTGATCGGTTTGTCGGTTTTTGTTTCCTCACTCGTGGCCGTGCGGGCCACCGATTATCCCTACCAGCCCGTTCCCTTCACCGATGTCCGCGTAAATGGCGGGTTTTGGCTGGAGAAGCAGGAGGTCAATCGCGCGGTGACGGTGCCGTTTGCCATGAAGCAATGCGAGGAATCCGGCCGTCTGAAGAATTTCGATCTGGCCACCGAGGTGAGGCGACGCCGGGCGCACGGCGAGCCGGCCTTTCAGATCACGCCGCCCACGATTTATCCCTTCGATGACACGGACGCCTACAAGGCGATCGAAGGTGCATCCTATGTGCTCAGCATGAAGCGCGATGCGGACCTGGAAAAACTGATCGACAGCTGGGTGGCGCGCATCGCCGCCGCGCAGGAGCCGGATGGTTATCTCTACACGTTTCGCACGATGCATCCGGATTCGCCCGGGCACAAATGGGTCGGCCAGCAGCGCTGGGAACTGGATCCGAAACTGAGTCATGAGCTCTACAACGCCGGCCACCTGTATGAATCCGGCGTGGCGTATTTCCAGGCGACAGGCAAACGCACGCTGCTCGACGTTTGCCTGAAAAATGCGGAATTGCTCTGGCACGATTTTGGCGATGGCAAGCGTCGCCTCGCGCCCGGCCACGAGATCGTGGAAATGGGCCTGGTTAAACTTTACCGGGTGACGAACGATCCACGCTGGCTGACATTGGCGAAGATTTTCCTCGATGCCCGCGGACCCAATGGCGACGCCTATAATCAACAGCATAAACTGGTGGTCGATCAGGAGGAAGCGATCGGGCACGCGGTCCGGGCGAACTACCTGTATTCCGGCATGGCGGACGTGGCGGCGCTGACCGGCGACATGCGCTATGAAGCCGCGATCAAGAAAATCTGGGGTAATGTCGTGGAGAAAAAACTCTACCTCACGGGAGGAGTTGGCGCGTTGGCCAATGGTGAGGCGTACGGGGCCGACTACGAGTTGCCGGCGGACGGCTACAATGAAACCTGCGCCGCGATCGCGCTCATGATGTGGAATCACCGGATGTTCCTGCTCACCGGCGAGGCCAAGTACATGGACGTTTTTGAGCGTACGGCGTTCAATGGATTTCTGAGCGGCGTGTCGGTATCGGGCGATCGGTTCTTTTATCCGAATCCGCTCGTTTATGACGGCTCAAAGAAAAACAACCATGGCTTCACCGGGCGTGCGCCGTGGTTTGGTTGCGCGTGTTGTCCACCCAACCTAATGCGGACGCTGGCGGCGCTGACCGGATATTTCTACGCCGTCCGCGATGATGCTTTGTACGTGAATTTTTACGCGGAGAGCGAGGGTGAGGTGAAGGTCGCGGGCGACGCGGTGAGGCTCGTGCAGAAAACGGAGTATCCGTGGCAGGGTGCGATCAAGTTGACGGTGTCGCCGGCGACGCCGAAGAAGTTTACGGTGAAACTGCGAATTCCCGGTTGGGCCGAGGGGAAACCGGTTCCTTCGGATCTTTACCGCTACGAATCGCCCGAAGCTCCGGCTTGGCGGGTCAAGGTGGATGGGGTCGCGTTGGCCGCAAAATCCGACCAGGGTTTTTTGTCGATTGAGCGGGAATGGCGCGCGGGCGACACGGTTGAGCTCGATTTTCCGATGCGAGTGGAACGGGTGAAGGGCAACGAAAAAATCGAAGCGACCCGGGGCCAGGTCGCCTTCGAGCGTGGACCCGTGGTGTATTGCGTTGAAGAGCTGGGGCAGAAGGTGGAGGCAAACTCACTGTCTGCACCGCTGACTGTTTCCACGAAATGGGAACCGTCGACGCTCGGCGGGATTGAAGAGCTGCGGATCAGCGGCAAAGGGGCAACACCACTCACGGCGATTCCCTATTTCGCGTGGAATAATCGGGGACTCGCACCAATGACGGTTTGGATGAAGACGGCGGCAGAGTAGCCGGGGCGGGTTTCGAACTGTAGAAGCGGATTTCCATACAGTCAGTCGGGTTCATATTGTGTAGCAGCCGTCGTCAGACGGCTGGGGCCAGCGGTGTGACCACCGCTGCTACATTACCTGATTGGGTCCATTGCCCTCAACGGACTTGACGTTGATTTAATTCTTTCAGACGTGTGACGATTTCCTGGTCACTTGCATCGCTTGAGATCGCGTAGGCCGAGGCGGCTTCGGCATTTATCCGCTCCTGGTCTCCCGCTCTGGCTGCGCGGGCGATGGCGAGGCGGCATTCCTCTTGAACGCGGGAAAGCGCGCTGAGTAGCTTGCGGGGCGGCCACGGAAAAGGAAACGACTCCACGATTTCGAGCGGCGACAATTGATGTGACCAGGTTCTCCACCAGAGGGAAAATAACCGCGATTGGAGAATGCCGTGAGTGAAATCATCGTCGCGGGCGACGATCAGCAGGGTTTGCAGCGGCAGATTTTCGCTTTCGATCCAATCCCAGGCGGGAAGTTCGCCATCGCGGGGCGTCGCGAGGTAGCGTTCGACCCGGGCGATGGCGTTGCGCAGAGCGGGATTGGCGCGCGGATTCACCCACCAGTTGGCCCGGGATCCGGGCGACACCTTGCGCAAGAGAAGTTGAAAGGGTTTTTCGTAGAGCCGCGCTTCCTGTTCGGTGAAATGAGCCGGGAAATCAATTTGGATCGCGGTTTCGATTTGTCCTGACCGGACGCCCACCAAATGACGCATGACATCGGCGTTTGGCCGCCCAGTGGGATTGCGAGCAGTTTCGAGTGATTTTGCCTGGCGCTCCATTAACTGCGCCGCAGCCCACGCCGGTTCGCCGTCAAAGGCGAGTGCGGCGTTTTCCTGGAGCGGCGCTGGTTTCTTCTCAAGCAAGGCGAGCTAGTCGTTAAAGGTCATGCGCGGATTGGTTTTGAGAAACTCCGCGATGGTGGAGGCGAATGTTTCCCCGAATTCCGCGCGTTTCTTTTCCCCGACGCCGGTGATGCCCTCAAGTTCCGCGACTCGCACCGGATAGTTGCGCGCCATCTGTCGCAGTGTGGTGTCGCCGAAAATGATGTAGGCGGGCACGCTGCGCTCGTCCGCAAGACGTTTTCGCAGTTCGCGCAAGCGGGCGAACAGGATTTCGTCGCACTCCACGTCGCCTTCGCGCCGCGCCACGCGTTTGGTTTTCGGCAGGGCCAGTGGCTTCGTGAGGGTGACCGGCCGGCGTGAGGTGAGTACGGTGAGCCCTTCGGCCGTAAGTTCGAGAATGGGGAATTCGCCCTCCGCCTGAGCTACAAAACCCAGCCGCATCAATTCACGACCGACGGCGGCCCAGGCGGGACGGGCCAGATCGCGGCCGATGCCGTAAGTCGTGAGACGGTGATGACCCCAGCGTTCGATTTTTTCGGTTTCCGCGCCGGTGAGCACCTCGATGATGTGGTTCAGGCCAACGCCAAAGCTCCCGGTCTGGCGGATGCGGTAGATGCAGGAGAGGAATTTCTGCGCGAGGATCGTGCCATCGTAGGTTTCGCGCGGCTCCAGGCAGTTGTCGCAGGCGCCGCAGTTG
>JBEHXD010000572.1:0-3967 GCA_048498875.1 Verrucomicrobiota bacterium | reverse complement strand
CTGAAAAGCAAAAACCCCGGCTGGTCGTACCTGCCGGGGTTTTCGGAAAAACGGTTTCCATCAGCCACGGGTAAGGCACTTCCGGCCTTCCCGAGCAGGGAAGGCTAGCTCACGTGGTGGTGATGATGGTTGAGAACCATGAGATGGAAGCCGGTAGATGAATGCGCCCGAATGATTGTGCAAGTATTTTCCTCTCGTGGCCGCCGGACATCCCGGCAAGTTGGTCTGTCATAAGCCCCATGACGGTGCTCGAATTCAGGCCGAAAAAAAGCGTTCCCATGGCTGCCATCGGGGCGGTCGCGGCGACTTACGCGTATTTTCTGCTGTTCGCGCAGTTTGGGTTTCTGGCGTCGTTACAACTTGTGACCAATGGGGAAGAGCGGGTTATAAAACCCGTGCTCATGGTCATGGGTATTTCAGGGGTGATGGGAAGTGTTCTGGCGGCGTGGTTCTCTGAACGTGCGCAAATGAGAGCGCAGGGCACGTTGGTCGCGGGTCTGACTGTCTGTGGTTTGGCGGCCGCACTTGTCGCACTGGGAGTGGAAGGCGCAGGGCTCTATTTGACGGCTTTGCTGATCGGGCTTGGGACTGGCGCAGCAACTGTGGCGCTCGCAGGAGGATTGCGGACGGTCGTTGGCTCGAAACGGCTCGGATTGGTCGTCGGAATCGGTACCGGGCTGGCTTATGCCTTCTGTAATTTGCCGCCGATTTTCAACGCGAACGCTTCCACCCAGGCGTGGTGCTCGGTCGGAATTGCCGGAATTGGCGTGGTGATGACGCGGGGGCTGAAATTCGACTATCGGACGGAGGATTCGGATCATTTCGATTTCAGCCGGCTTGGAACCGTGCTTTGGACGCTATTGTTTTTGGCGTTGGTGGGACTCGATTCAGCGGGGTTTTATGTGATCCAGCACACCCCTCTGCTGAAAGCCACGGCCTGGTCGGGGGACGGAAGACTGCTGCTCAACGCCGTCATTCATTTAGGCGCGGCGGTGCTCGCAGGGCTGGCGTTTGACCGGCAGTGGTTGGGGCGCATGATGGCAACTGCGGCGGTGCTCCTGGTTTTTGCCTGCGGAACGGTCGGACAGCCGCGTGCTTTATTTGCGTGGGGTTCGATGGGCTATCCGGCTGCGGTTTCGATTTATTCCGCGGCCCTGGTGTTTTACGTGGCTGACAGTGGCCGGCCGTGGATTGCCGCGGTGGTCTATGGCCTCGCCGGCTGGTGCGGATCCGCTGTCGGGATTGGCGCGGTGGAAAATCAGCACGGTCTGTTTCCCGGCCTGATTGGCGTCGCGGCGATCTTGATGGCGGTGACGCTGACGATGCGCGGTCTGAAGGTGCGAACAGGCGTGGAGGGGAGCGACGACCGTTTCCGCGCCCTGAAGTGAAGGCAGGCGACACGTTCTTGTCTTTGGCGCCGTATTCTCCAAACAGGGCAGCGGAAAAGTCATTTATTTACCCAATTCCCTGTTGAACACCCCCGCTGGTTCCTCCCGTAATTTTTTTTGCCGACAACTCGATCACCGTCACGGTGGCGTGGTAATTTTCTACGCGGTTTTTCTGGTAATCTCCTTTGCGACCCGGTTGGCACTTTTGCTCAAGGCGGCGCATGACGTCAGCTGGACCTTCAGTTTGCTGGCGGCCTTTGCGTGGGGGATCGTTTACGACCTGGGCGCCGCTTCGTTTGCCGGGCTACCGCTGATCCTTCTGCTCACCGTTTTGCCCAAAGGGTGGTTTCAGCGCCGGTGGCAGCAGGTCATCGCTTACGCGGGCGGTTTTGTCGTCGTGGGTCTGTTGCTGTTTGGCGCGGTGTCCGAGTGGACCTTTTGGGATGAGTTCGGGGTGCGATTCAATTTCATCGCGGTCGATTACCTGGTCTACACGACGGAAGTCATCGGCAACATTCGCGAGTCGTACAACCTGCCGGCGATTTTTGGCGGCATTGTCGCTGGGGCAGTGGTTTTTCTGTGGCTCTGCAAAAAAACGGGCTGGCCCGGCCGGTGGTTTGCGGCCCCGGCGGAGAGTTTTGGGCAGCGCATGAAGGCAGGCCTGATCTGGCTGGTGGCCGCGGTGATTTTCGGATCAGTCCTGAACAGTGAATGGCTGCCGAACTTCAAAAATAATTTCAACCGCGAGATTGGGAAAAATGGCGTGTGGGCGCTGTTTGCGGCGTTCTGGAACAACGAACTTAAATACGAGCAGTTTTATTCCACGGTGACGGCGGAAGAGGCGTACCAATCGGTGCGCGGCGAACTGGCGAAGGACCATTCGGTTTCCCTGGGCGATGATCCGACCGACGTGCTGCATCGCGTGACACACGACGGACCGGAGCTGAAACCCAATGTGATTCAGATCACGGTGGAAAGTCTCAGCGCGGATTTTCTGAGTATTTTTAACCGCGCTTCAAATCTGACGCCCAATCTCGCGGAGATCGCCGGCAAGAGCCTGGTTTTCGACAATTTCTACGCAACCGGCACGCGGACCGATCGGGGCATGGAGGCGTTGACGCTGTCGGTTCCCCCGACGCCGGGACGTTCGCTGGTGAAACGTCCGCGCAACGAAAACATGTTTTCCCTCGGATCCGTCTTCCGTTCGAAGGGCTACGACACGGCGTTCATTTATGGCGGCTACGGTTATTTCGACAACATGAACTATTTTTTCGGTCACAACGGCTACCGTGTGATCGACCGCAACAGCGTCGCCAAGGAAGACGTGACCTTTGCCAATGCCTGGGGCGCGTGCGATGAGGATTTGTTTCGCTGGACACTGCGCGATGCCGACGCGAGCGCGGCGGTCGGCAAGCCGTTTCATTTCTTTGTGATGACCACGTCGAATCACCGCCCGTATACGTTTCCCGATGGCCGGATCGATCTGCCTTCCAAAATTGCCGGACGGGCCGGAGCGGTGAAGTATACCGATTTTGCCATTGGCGAGTTCATCAAGAACGCGTCGACCAAACCGTGGTTCAAGAACACGGTGTTCGTGATCGTGGCGGATCACTGCGCGAACAGCGCGGGAAAAACGGAACTACCCGTGCAGAATTACCATATTCCGCTGATCATCTATTCGCCCGGTGGTCAGATCGCACCGGGACATATTCATACGCTGACGAGCCAGGTGGATTATGCGCCGACCCTGCTCGGGCTTTTGCACTGGAGCTACCCGAGCCGGTTTTTTGGTCGCGATGTGCGACAGATCGATCCCAAAGAAGCCCGCGCTCCGGTCGGTACTTATCAGAAACTCGGTTTGCTTAAAGGTACGGATTTCCTCGTGCTCAAACCGGTGCGTCAGCAATCGCAATACCGTTACAACCCCGTGAGTTTCTCGCTCACGGAGCAACCACTCAGTCCGGGTTTCAAAGAGGAGGGAATCAGCTACTACCAGGTGGCGAGTGATCTCTTTCAAAAGCAGCGCTATCATGAAATCACGGCGGAGGACACGCAGCGGTTGTCTGCTTCGCCCGCCAAACCATGACCGAGCTGCCCCGTCGTTCAAATGGGATATTGGGTCTGGCCGTGCTGCTTTTGGTCGTTTCATTGGCAGTGTTTGAACTCACCGGAATCGATCTGTGGTTGCAGGATCATTTCTATTCGGCGGAAACACATCGCTGGGTGGTGGACGAAAAAGAACCGGTTGGCCGGCTGCTGTTCTATAACGGACCGAAGGCGGTGGTGTGGATTATCGCGGTGACGGTTCTGATTTTTGCGGCCGGGCCGGCGCGCTGGCGGGAACGATTTCAATTCAGCCGGCGCGGGCTGTGGCTGGGAGTGCTGGTAATTGCGACGGTGCCGGCACTCGCGGGTTTGGGAAAAAAATACACGAACATATTCTGCCCGTCCGAGATTCGACGCTACGGCGGCGACGTGCCTTACGCCAGACTGTGCGAGTCTTATCCCGCTGACGACAAACCACCCCGCCGGGGCGGTTGTTTTCCTGCGGGGCATGCCAGTGGCGGTTTTGCCCTCAT
>JBEHXD010000571.1:0-3987 GCA_048498875.1 Verrucomicrobiota bacterium | reverse complement strand
ATAGCGCTCCACGACGGCGTGGCTCAGTTCGTCGATCAGGCCCATGGACCACTGTCCGACAGCGGCGAATTGAGCCAGGGCAACAAATCGGGATCGCAACACACCTGGCGCAGGCGCGTGAGCAGCGCGAGGAACCCGAAGGATTTTTCCCGCAGCGCGAGTCCAATGTCCTCGCCGAGACGGGCCAGGCCCTCGGTGCAGATGCGCGCATATTCGGTGCGTTGCACATCGGTGAGCGGACACAGCAAATCCATCTCCACCTTGGGCGGAAGCTCCTTCGCCACTTCATTTTTCGTCCGGCGCAGGATGAACGGCGCCACTTGCTGGCGCAGGCGGCTCATCGTGCCCTCGCGATCCTGGGCCAGCGCGGTTTCGAAGGCCGCGCGCGAACCCAGCAAACCTGGCAGAAGATAACGGAAGATCGACCACAGATCGAGCTGGCGGTTTTCCAGCGGCGTACCGGTGAGCACGATGCGATGCTTCGTTTTGATCGCGAAGCACGCCTGCGTCACCTTCGCGTCCGGATTCTTGATGAACTGCCCCTCGTCGAGAATCGCGTAGCCAAACTCGGTGGAATCCAGCATCGCGCGGTGCTTGCGGAGCTGGGTGTAGCTCGCGATCCAGATGCACGGCGACTTGTTCGTATTAAAGTCATGGCCCGACTTGAGCACGTCGATTTTTCCCTCGGGATAAAATTTGGCGAGTTCCTCTCGCCACACTGGCACCACACTGGCCGGGCACACGACCACATGGCGTTGCTCCTTCATCGGGCGCGACCGCAGCAGCGCGATCACCTGGACTGTCTTGCCCAGGCCCATTTCGTCCGCGAGCAAACCATGGCACTCGGTTTCGCACAGGTGGTGCATCCATTCGACGCCACGGCGCTGATATTGGCGCAAAAATTCCGGCAATGCCAAAGGCAAGGCAGTCGGCGTCAGCACGCGCTGTCTCCACGCATCGATTTCCGCACCCAGCGTCACCTTGATCCGGCTGTCGCTAAAGAGTGAAAAAATCAGGTAGGGAGGAATCACGCCATCGGTGCCGCTTTCCTCGAGACTCTTGCGCCATTGGTTGAAGCTTTCCCACTTCTCCGGCGCCATCGTGACGATGCCAAGATCGGGCAGAAGCATCGGCGTGCGACCGTGTTTCAACAGCGCCGAAGCCTGCTCGGCGGTCAGCAGTTTTTCGCCGGCCCGGAAAATCCAGCGGAGATTGAGTCCGGATCCGTTATGCTTGTCCGCCACGGCTTCCACCTCGATCACCCGCGCGCCTTGCTGGAGGTTGCCCACCTTGACGTCGATCTCGACCGCGAAGTTTGTTTTCCAGTGCGGCAAGAGGTCGCGCAAAAACCCGGGGATGTCAGCCAGCGCGTCGAGCGCGTAGGCGTGCGTGGTCTGGTTATAACGAAAATGCGCTTTGCGGGCGTAGGTCGCGAGGGCGATGAGCTTGGCGCGTTCCGTGGCACTCGGATGGTTCGTCGTGTTGCCCAGCGCCGGAATCCGGCTGCGGCCGCTTTTCCAATAGGCGAGAAAAACCAAGCCATCGTTAGTGGTGGTAAAGCTTAGCAGGAGGTCGCGCGCCGGCTGATCGGCCTTCGCGTCATGATGCTCCTCTGCTTCGCGCCGGCCGTTCCGGGCGGGGCTTGTTTTCGGCGTTTTTCCGGGCAGCAACGCGGCGATCTCGTCGACGAGCAGCTCCTCAATTTCATGCAACCCCGCCACCGCAATGGCGTTGGCGAGCTTCATGTCGGTCGACGAGGAGCGGACCTTGATCTGGTCGCCGTCCCACTCGATCACCGCGTACTCTTCCTTTTTCTCGACCTTGCGATGAATGATGGCGTCGGTGGCGCCGAGCTCGACTTCGCGGATCTCGCCGTCGCGGTACATGTTGTGACCGAGCTCGACGTGAGCTGCATCAAACTGTCCCTCCCAGTCAGCCTCGAGTCGGGCGAACCAAAACTCGAGCGATTGTGGTGTATAGATGCGCTTCGGACCGTGGGTTTGCATCAAGCTAAAAGAAAGACGTTAGAAAGTTCCGTAAGTCCCGCGCAATCCCAATCTCTCGTTTCAAAACTTTTCGTTTTTTACAGGGGATTTCACATTTTCGTCACCCGGTTGACGCATGGTTTTCACATTCAGGCCTTACCCTCGCGTCAAGGCTCGGCGTCTGGTCCTTCGACCGCCGCAATGGGGCTGACACGATTGAACCTTGTCCTCGTCACCGAAACTTACTCTCCCGAAATAAATGGCGTCGCCATGACGCTAGGCCACATCGTGGATGGGCTCGCCCGGCGTGGCCACCGCATCACCATTGTCCGCCCGCGGCAAAGACAGGAATCGCCGCGGTTTAGCGTGACCCAGCGCGTCGGCTGCCGCCAGGTGCGACTGCCGGGCGTGCCGATTCCCGGTTATCCTCAACTGAGGCTCGGACTTCCCGCCCGTCGACGGCTGCGCCAGCAGTGGCTGGTCAACCGACCCGACCTGGTACACGTGGCCACGGAAGGTCCGCTCGGCGCGTCCGCCATCACCGTCGCGCGCAAGATGGGCATCCCGGTCACCTCGAGTTTCCACACCAATTTCGACCAATATACTCGCGACTATCGCATCGGCTGGTTGAAACCGATTGTCGCCGCGTGGCTGCGTCACGTGCACAATCGCACGCTGCTCACGTTCGTGCCGACCCACGACCTGCTGGCCCGCCTTCAAACCGAAGGCTACGCCAACCTCCGCATGCTCTCCCGCGGCGTGGACACCTCGCTCTACAAGCCGGCCCGACGCGACGAGACCCTGCGCGCCGCCTGGGGTGCCGCGCCGGAGGATCCGGTGGTGGTGCACGTTGGCCGCATGGCCGCGGAAAAAAATTATCCACTGGTTTTCCGCGCGTACGACGCCATCAAGGCCGTTGAACCTCGCGCCAAACTCGTGCTCGTGGGCGACGGCCCGCTGCTTTCGTTTTATCAGCGTCAGCGTCCCGACGCGATTTTCACCGGTTTCTATACGGGAGCGAATCTCGCACGACTGTATGCGTCGGGTGATATTTACCTGCACGCCAGTGTGACCGAGACCTTCGGTAACGTGATCACCGAAGCGTTAGGCAGCGGTCTCGCCGTCAGCGCATTCGACTACGCCGCCGCTCATGAATTCGTCAAAACCGGTGAAAACGGACTGCTCGCCCCGGTGGGGGATGAAACCACTTTCCTCGCCAACGCGGTCCGGCTGATTCGCGAACCGGCGCTTCGCGCACGACTGGCCGCGGCTGCGCCGACAGCAGTCAACACCCGCTCGTGGGATTCCATCGTCGATCGTTTCGAGAGCGACCTCCTCGAAGCGAGGAAGGAGTTCCACCGCCCCGCGACCCCCGCGGTCGCACTTAAAACTGAAATCAAGGACCTCAAGTCCGAAGCCACCTCCCGACCATGAGCAAACCACACCTCGACGTCCGCACTGTCATCATCTCGGATCTTCACCTCGGCACGCCGCACAGCAAGGCCGAGGAAGTGACGCACTTCCTGAAGCACGTCCGTTGCGACCGGCTCATCCTGAACGGTGACATCATCGACGGCTGGCGCCTCCAGCGTGGCGATGTCTGGAACAAGGCCCACACCCGCTTCATCCGGCGCGTGCTGACCATGATTCAAAAGCGGGACACCGACGTGATTTATCTGCGCGGCAATCACGATGATTTCATCGGCCGGCTGCTCCCCATGCAGTTCGACAAACTGAGCCTGGTGGAGGACTACATCCTGGAATCGCAATCGAAAAAATACCTCGTACTCCACGGCGACGTGTTCGATGGCGTCGTGAAGAACATGGTGGTCCTCGCCCACCTCGGCGACATGGGCTACAATCTCCTGCTTCGCCTGAACCGGGTTTACAACTGGTTCCGTTCCCTGCGCGGAAAAGAATATTTTTCCCTGAGCCAGGCGATCAAAGCGCGGGTCAAACAAGCGGTGAGCTTTATCGGCAAGTTCGAGGATCAGATCGCTTC
>JBEHXD010000570.1:0-3987 GCA_048498875.1 Verrucomicrobiota bacterium | reverse complement strand
TACAGTGTCTTCTTTCAGATATTTCATGCGAGGCAGCTTGCTTTAAAGCTGATAGCAAATGTGACTTATGGTTATACTGCTGCTGGCTTCAGTGGTCGCCTATGCGCTTTCCCGCACACTGCAGCGGGAAATCTCCCAGCCGATTCTCGAACTCGCCGAAACCGCGCGGGCGATTTCCGATCGTCACGATTATTCGGTCCGCGCCGGCAAGCATGGCGACGACGAGCTCGGCGTCCTGACCGACGCCTTCAACCACATGCTCGCGCAAATTCAGGAGCAAAACGAGGAACTCGAAAAACGCGTCCGTGAGCGGACCGCTGAACTCGAGTCCGCCAACGACGAACTGGAGGCGTTTGGTTCGTCAGCCGCCCACGATTTGCGAACGCCGCTCCGCGCGATCACCGGGTTTGCCGACGTCCTGCTCGATCCCCGGGTCAAAATTTCCGAGGAGAAAACGCGACGTTATATCCAACTCATTCGCGACGGCTCCACGCAAATGGGCCGTTTGATCAACGATCTCCTCGCCTTTTCGCGACTCGGCCGCCAGGAACTCGCGCGTCACACCGTCGATCTCGCCCAGCTGTGTCGCGACGCCTACAACGAACTCGCCGGCGAGCAGCCCGATCCGCGGGTCGAGCTGCGCCTGCATCCGCTGCCGTCCGCCGATGGTGATCCCGCACTGCTCCGCGTCGTGTTCGTCAATCTCCTCTCCAACGCCCTGAAATATTCCCGTTCAAGGGAGTCCGTGCTCATCGAGGTCGGCGTGACCGGTGACACGAAAGTGAAGACGCCGGTGTTTTATGTGCGGGACAACGGTGTCGGTTTTGACATGCGCCATAGCGCCAAACTTTTCGGCGTGTTTCAACGGTTGCATCACGCCCACGAATTCGAAGGCACCGGCGTCGGCCTGGCTACCGTGCGGCGCATCATCGGCCGTCATGGCGGCCGCATCTGGGCCGAAGCGGAGCCGGACAAGGGCGCGACGTTTTTCTTCACACTGGCGGCGGAGAAATGAAAGGGATCCTGAGGTTGCCCACTTGCCGCGCACGCAGGTGCGCGGACAAGTGCCGGGCTGCGAGCACGCAGCAACGGCACTAAACACACGAAATGACACGAAAGGCCTGAACTTCTAAATTTGAACCACGGAAGACACAGAAGACCCGAAATTTTTCACAGGAGCTAACGGAGGGAACTGAGGTTTGGATCAGAGAATTTCCACACCAGGAACGCAAAGCGCGCGAAGAAGGTCTGTTCTTTGTGATCTTTGCTTCCTTGGTATAAAATCGCTCTCTTCATCAGCAGCTTGACGGTGGAGCGACCTCCGGGCGCGCTTTCCTGGGGCTCCAAACCAACGCGCCGGGACGTCGCGTTCCACCTTGCGTAGCTCGAATCGGTAGCGGCCGTTGCCCCCAACGGCCATTTTGTAGGTGGTGCGCTTGTCGCACCACGTTCGACGCAAGACCGTAGCGCGGCAAGCGCGCTACCTACATGACACCGGCTTGGCTGCAATCTTCCGGCGCCTTCAGAGGTGGAACGTGATTGAGCGCAAACGTTCCTACCGTGTGAACTGCGTCAAATCCAGTAAAGGGTTGACTCGCCTTGCCCGCGCAAGGCTAAGGTCGGCGGAATTTTTTAATGAAGCACGGACGCAAATCCCCGCGGGCGAAACATGACGCCTCAACCCGTCACTTCCCCGCAACGGGCGCCGACTCCGGCGGAAAATCCGGGATATCGCCGCGCGACTGGGGGTTGGCGGCATTGCTCGTGTTGAGCGTGATCGCGGCTTATTGGCCGGCATTGCAAGGCGGGATGGTGTGGGACGACGACAGTCATCTCACGCCCGCCACCCTGCGTTCGTGGGAAGGCCTGCTTCACATCTGGACCCGGCTGGGCGCGACCCAACAATACTATCCGCTGCTGCACTCGGCATTTTGGGTGGAGCACAAACTCTGGGGCGATGCGGTGACCGGTTATCATCTGGTCAACGTGCTGCAACATGTCACGTCAGCCCTGTTGCTCGTCGCGTTTTGTCGCCGGCTAAAAATCGCCGGCGGCTGGATCGCCGCCTTTATTTTCGTGCTCCATCCCGTGGCGGTGGAATCCGTTGCCTGGATGTCAGAACAAAAGAATACCCTTTCGACCGTCTTCTGCCTGGGCGCGGCCTGGGTCTACCTGGATTTCGACGAAACCAGAAATTCCCGGAGCTATGGCGTCGCGTCGGTTTGTTTTGTACTGGCACTGCTGAGCAAAACCGTGGTGGCAACCCTGCCGGCCTCACTCCTCGTGCTGATCTGGTGGCGGCGCGGCAAAATTGAGCTGCGTCGCGATGTTCTGCCGCTGCTGCCCTGGCTGTTGGGCGGAATCGCCGCCGGCCTCTTTACCGCGTGGGTCGAGCGCGTGTACATTGGCGCCAATGGCGGGGAATTTTCCCTTACCCTCACCCAGCGCGGACTCCTCGCGAGCCGGGCCGTCTGTTTTTATTTCAGCAAGCTGGTCTGGCCCACCAATCTTACGTTCATCTATCCCCGCTGGACCATCGATGCCGGCGCGGCGTGGCAGTATGTTTTTCCCGCCCTCGCCATTGGCGCGCTCGCGCTACTCGCGGGCTTTGCCCGTGCCCGTCGCGGTCCACTCGCTGCGTTCCTGATTTATGGCGGCACACTTTTTCCGGTGCTGGGTTTCGTGAATGTTTTTCCATTCCAGTACTCGTATGTCGCGGACCATTTTCAATACGCCGCCACCCTCGCGCTGATCGTTCCCCTCGGCTGGGGCCTGGCCACGTTCGCCGACCGGGCCACTGCCAACACCCGTGGTTATTTCATGCCGGGCATCGGTGCGCTTTTGCTGGTGCTCGCCTGCCTTACGTTTCAGCAGGCCCGGAGCTATGGGAGCGCGACCGCTTTGTATGAGCAAACGCTCGCGCGAAATCCAGACTGCTGGCTGGCGCAAAACAACCTGGGCAATCTTCTGGCGCGATCACCCGACACGATGTCGGAGGCGATCACGCACCTCGAAGCCGCGGTCCGGCTCAAACCCGGGGGCGCCTATGCCCAAAACAATCTCGCCAACGCGCTGGTGAAGGTCGGCCGCGTGCACGACGCCCTGCCGCATTATGAAGCCGCATTGAGCGCCGATCCCACGTACGTTCGGGCGCACAAGGATTTCGGCGCAACCCTGGCGGGAACGCCGGACGGGCTCGCGGCCGCGGTCACTCACTTTGAAGCGGCGCTTTCACTCAATCCCAACGACGAGGAGACCCACAACAGTCTTGGCACGGTATTGATCCGTTTGCCCGGCCAGACCGACCGTGCGATCCAGCATTTCCAGGAAGCCATCCGGATCGCACCCAATTTCGTGCAAGCCCGCAACAACCTGGCGGCGGCCCTCGTCCCGATTCCCGGAAAGTTTGCGGAAGCCAAAGCCCAGGTGGAGGAGACGTTGCGGATCGATCCGAATTACGCCAGCGCGCACTACACCCTGGCCTTGATGCTGATCAAGGAATCGCGACTGGGCGAAGCGCACGCGGAGCTCACGAAGGCCGTCGAATTGAATCCCAATTTCACCGAAGCGCGCGACTGGCTAAGCCGGTTTCATCACTAGGAACAAGTACGCCTTGCGACGCTTCGCGGGGAAATCCCGCCCACCCGGAACAAGTTTCACCAAAAGCGGCGAAGCCTTGGATTTAACCACTAATATCTCACTAAATTCCCGGATGATTTTTACAGGAGGTAACAGAGGAAACGGAGGTTTAGGGAAAAGAATTTTTACACCAAGGACGCAAAGGAAGCGAAGAAGCCGCGGTCGTGACGAACTTTGCTTCCTCCGTGTAAAACCCCTCTGTTGGCTCCGTTTCCTCCTGTCACAAATCAGTTGGGTTTGACGGTGGAGCGCGACCTTGTAGGACCACTGGCCAAGATCGCGGAACGTGCTAGTGAAGTGATCTTGGCCAGTGGAAGGCAGGGGCGGGCGGCCGCCCGTCCCTGCCGC
>JBEHXD010000569.1:0-4003 GCA_048498875.1 Verrucomicrobiota bacterium | reverse complement strand
CGAGCGCCGCCATGATATGAGCGGTCCTGACACATTCGGCTAGCGCGATGGTTTTGCCGTTGAAAAGTCTCAAGGACGCTTGGGCAACAATCCGGTCCACCGGACTAGGCTCATGAAGCCCGAGCGCCTGCAGCAGCTCGTGGCCTGGATCGTCAGCGTCTCTGTCCGCCTTTTTTGAGCCACGTTTGCCAAGCCAACTGAGCCACTCCCCGTCCAGTGTGGGCGCATAATCCATGACGAACTTCCAATCTGCGGGCGAAAGCAGATCACGGCGCGATGACAGGCGAACGACGCCGTTGGCAGCTAGCAGGGCCTTGTTTCCATCTACCGGCACAATCTTCAGCCGACGACGATGTTCATTGCTGTAGTCGTAGTTGATTTCGTTTTCGACAAACGTCCATAGAGCGTGGAGCTGCGGCCAGGAGTCAGGGCGCGGAATACTCTCGGTCGTTTCAAGTTTGGTCAGGATTTCGTCAGAGGTTTTGCTGTCGATCCAGCCGTGAGAGTCGAGCGCCTTGCAGGCGGCTTGAGACACTTCCGCCGCCAGCACCCGGCTATTACCCGAAGCAAAGAGCTTTGTGAGTGTTTCAGGCTCCCAGACGTTGAATAGCTCCGCGGGGAGTGCGACACACTCACCCGATTTCGCGAGTTTGCCCGCCGTAGTAAGGACGACGCGGCGTTCGTCCAACTCGGCCATCATGCTCTCTGCGATTATCTGGCTGCACGTTCCGTCTAGGTCCGAGTCGAACTCGCCTGCGACGTGCAGCAACTCGTAAGCCCGAGCACGCTCTTTTGGCGTGAGGGAATCATTGCCGAGCCATTCAATCATCGAGCGGCCGGCGAGCCGGCCTACACGCTCTAATAGCCAGCGATTGGTTGGCGAAGTCGCGGGGTCTTTGATCGCAAAACGTGCCGGGTCCTGAATGAACGGCCCGTTGCACGAGAATGGGTGGCTGACTTGGGCTCCGGTTGGGAGGACGACGTAGAGTCGATTTGATTCCGATAGCCCGAGCACCAGCTCGACTCGGCAGGGCGGAAATTGAAGGTCTTCGGTTAGGACGCCACGTTCGGAACGAATTTCTTCCGCAGCGTCATCGGGGAAAGGTAGAGCCTCGCTTCGGATCACGAGCAGCTTTTGGGTCTCTGCGCCGATCAGCTTCACCCATTTAGATTCCGAGACTGGCCCGTTACCCATCGGCTGACGCTCAATCGGCTGGCCGTCGATATTCAGCTCTTTGAGGCTGTTGAAGAACAACAATGAGGCGGGGCTTTCAGCCCATTCCTTGAAGTTCTTTTTCAGCTCAGAAATTCGGTTCCGGTCGCCGATTCGAACGCGAATGATCGTTTTCGTTGTCGGCTTCGCTTCCGAAATCCAAATCGGTTGAGTGAATCGTTTCTTCCTGAAACAAACCGCAAGCGTTGGCGTTTGAACCTCGACGTTATCGCCAAGACTGAAAGTGGATTTGAATCCAACGCCCCGAAAGCCGATTGTATGAAGCGTTCGTTTGTTCGAGAACCCGAAGCGGCACAGAGAACCGAACTGGCCCGCGTCGAAATCGTCGCCGTCGTGCTCGAACACAAACGTGTTGTCCTCGATGCGAACCGAGGCGGATTTCGCTCCGGCATCATTGGCGTTTTGGAGTAGCTCTGAGACCACATGGCGCGGGCTCTGAACCTGGCGGAAGAGCTGGTGCCACGGCCCAGCGATGGCAGGCCGACCGTCAAGAAGCTCCCAATTTTGTTGGGCTTCTTGCTCGATGCGATGAAAGTAGTCCGGGGCTTGCATGGCCTATTTGGCATCTCGCCCTTCCGGTTGTGCGGTCTTATCGAGCAGGTCGCGGATACGAAAAGTGCGGCAAGCTTCGCCGAATTCGGGCTCCTGCGTGAACGGCTGCGGGATATAGTTCGGTGACTTCGCCTTGCCGTCATCGACGTAAACGAGCGCGAGGTAGTAGGCGTCGGGTTGATTAAGCGCTGTCCGAATTTCGTTGGCCGTGATCGTTACGGTATCGGCTGTCCAGACCCGGCCTTTGACTTCGATGAAGCGGAGTCGGCCGGTGGACGGTTCGCGGCTTTCGATGTCGTAACCAAGATTTCCGGCGGAAACGTCGCGAGGCGCATTGCCGAGTGCCCGCTCGTGGGCAATGACAGCATCCATCGCGAGTTTTTCGATTTCGCGGTTTGTAGTCCCCAAGGGAGAGGCTTCTTCCTGCACGATCCCGGACTGTTGTTTGAAATAGCCAGCAGGAACAATGAGCGCGCCGCCGAATACAGTGGGCGGCCGTGTGACAATTTTCTTTTCCGATTCCAGCTCTGTCATGCGTCGTTTCAGACGTTCCGATAGCACGTCGGCACGTTGACGGGCTTGGGAGGCGGAGAGTCCGCCACGGCGTTTGCCGGCATCTTCGACAGCCTGAAGCTTATTCGCGTAGGCGTCCCAATAAGTGATTTCCTGTGTGAGACGCTGGTGAACCTGCTGCATCGTTTTTCTGAGATGTTCTTCGCGGCGAACTGAAACTGAGCGCAGGTGTTCAGGAACGATGTGCTGGATGGCAAAGGAAGCTGCGAGGCTCTCCAAATCGCGTGCCAGCCAAGAAGAGCCGAACAGCGGACGAGCCGCGATGAGTTGCGCGTCGGTCGCAGGAATGTAGTCGAGGTAAGGGGCATTGCCCGCGCGGCTGGCGTTTCCCGCAGCATCGAGAAAAACAAACTCCAAGCGCCGGGAAATAGTGGTTGGACCGCGACCGGAGTCGGCGCGGGCGTCGGTGATGGAGTGCTCCAAATAAAGAAGCACGCGCGGTTCGGTGCCTTCGTCGAGAGGGTCGATGAGCACGGCGCCTTGGCGGAGGTAGTCGCGGTATTTCTCCAAGACGATGTCCACCGTGGCATCGAGAAGCGGGTGACCGGGAGCGAGGAGCGCGGCCGGGGGCTTGCCGTCAAGGCGCATCGCGGTCTTGTGGAAGGTGACTCGCTCGTATGCCTTGAGCAGGGGAGCGCGAAGGCCGCTCACGCGATCGCGCTGGCGAATTTCCGACGGAACGTTGCGAATCTCGAATCGCTGCGGCTCGCGTTTTTGAAGCTGCCCGCCGAAACGCGCGAACGCGTCGTTGAAAAACGCGCCGATGTAGTGGGGCTGGAGTTTGCGCGCCTGCGCACGCTCCATCTCTTCCCGGATGGCTTGCACGCGGCTTGTCGAAAGCGTGTCCTGGGTGAGCTGGCGTTCGGAGAGAAGCTTGAGGAGATGTTCCTTGTCGAGGTCGTGCTGGACAATGCGGTCGAGGCGCGCGCGAACCTCCGGGTCGTCGTTTTGGCGGATCGCGGCGATGAGAAGTTCCTTGAGGGACTGGCCCTGCAAGACCTTGCCGAGAACGTCGAACACAGCGTCGGTGCCGAGGGCCTCACGCTGTTGCTCCAATTTATGGAGAAGTTGAAGGAAGACCTGACCCTCGCGCGTGTCTTCGGCGACGAAGTTCCACAGGTGGCAGCGCTCGCGCTGACCGATTCGGTGAATGCGGCCAAACCGTTGCTCCAACCGATTGGGGTTCCACGGGAGGTCATAATTCACCATGAGGTGCGCGCGCTGAAGGTTGATACCCTCTCCCGCGGCATCGGTGGCGATGAGGATCAACACTTCGGGATCGCTCGTGAATGCTTCCTGAATCTGGCGGCGTTTCTCGCGCGGCGTCTGGCCGTGAATCGTAACGACGGCTGCGGGATTTCCAAGCAACGTCGTGAGCCGGTCGGTGAGATAGTTAAGAGTGTCGCGTTGTTCAGTGAAGACGACGAGTTTTCGGCGGTTCCCCGACGCATCGAACATGAAGGGGTTGTCGTGCAGGGTCTCGGCGAGCTTTTGCCACTTCGTATCCTTAGAGGAGCGACGAAGCGCGGCGGCGTTCTGCTCCAACTCCTTTAAGAGGAGAATTTCGACCTCCAACTCTGCGATGGTCTGGGCGGCCGTGGCGGCATCAACGACGGCCTCTTCGGCCTGCTCCATCTCCGCTTC
>JBEHXD010000568.1:0-4015 GCA_048498875.1 Verrucomicrobiota bacterium | reverse complement strand
AAGTCAGCCGGCTTTCGCTGCTGTCCCCGGAAGCCCGCAGCCAGGCGGAACGATTGGGGCCGCATCACCCGATGCTCGAGGATTTCACCGCGGAGCTCATCGGAGCGAGTCCTTTTCAAATCATCAGCGCCTGGGAATTGCGCACCTACATGACCGACGTGCTGCTGCGCGACAGCGACGTGATGAGCATGGCCCACTCGCTCGAGTTGCGCGTACCGTTTGTCGACCGCCCGCTGCTTGAGTGGCTCTGGGCCCAGCCGGATCATTTCAAATACGACCGCCGCGTCGGCAAACGCGCCCTGGCCGACGCCACCGCGGATCTCGTTCCCTCCGCCATCCGTCATCGGCGCAAGCAAGGCTTTACCCTGCCCTTCGCGTTGTGGATGCGCCAGGAACTCCGCCCGTTTATCGACGAGAGTTTTTCCTCGGCTTCGCTGGGGGCGTGTCCATGGCTGCAGGCGGACGTGGTGCAAAAACTCTGGGACGACTTCAAAACCAAGGGTGACACCCGCGCTTGGTCGCGGGTGTGGACCCTCGCGGTGTTGATCAATTTTGCAAATCGGAAAGCGACGTGAAAATCCTGCTGAACGATCCGGCTGGTAAGTCGGGACCGTTTGCCTCGCAAATTGTGCGGGGACAAATACCGGGATGCGAGTACGTAGCAACGGTGCTGGGCCCGCCGCTTGGGTTCCGAGTGGTTCGCCGCGCGCCCAGCGGTCGCGCCCTACCTGCTGTCGCTTGAAAACCCTCCTGCTTTCCCCCGAGCTCTTTCTCGCCGATGGCGGTGTCGCGCGAATCATGCGGGTTTACCTGAAGGCGCTGTGCGAACTGAGTGGGCCGGCAGACGAGGTTTATTCTCTCGTACTGAATGATCCTCCCGGCGGCGATTCGCGACTCGAACGCTATTCCAACCGGCAACTCAAGCGCCACGTTGGCTGCGCCGGAAGCAAGATTGAATTCATCACGCAGGCCGTGCGCTTGGGCCGCCAGGCCGACATCCTGATTTGCGGACACCTGCATCACCTTGCAATCGCGCGCCTGGCCAGGATTTTCAACCCGAAGTTGCGCTATTTTCTCGTCGCCCACGGCATCGAGGTCTGGCGGCCATATCGCTGGAGCGAGCGGAACGCCTTGTCCCACGCTCATCGCATTCTCGCGGTGAGCGATTACACCCGGACTCAAATCCGGCGATTTTTCCCAGCGCTCCCACCCGCCAAAATCGTCGTCGTGCCCAATACGCTCGATCCGTATTTCTCCGCGGACTCCCGCGCTCCCTTTGTGAATTCGCCGATCATGGGTCCGAGGATTCTCACCGTTTCACGGCTCACCGTGGCCGACAACTACAAGGGCGTCGACACCCTGATCGAGGCGATGCCACTGATTCTTGGCGAATTTCCCCTCGCGCGACTCTGCGTGGTGGGAAAAGGCGATGACCTGCCCCGTCTGCAGGCACTGACGACCAAACTGGGCGTGGAAAAATCGGTCGATTTCACCGGCGCGATCGACGACCAGACGCTCAAGGCGGAATACGAAACGTGCGATCTCTTCGCTTTGCCCAGTCGCAAGGAAGGTTTCGGACTGGTTTACCTGGAAGCGATGACCAAGGGCAAACCCTGCATCGGCGCGCGGGCCGGAGGCGTGCCGGAGGTGATCAATGAACGCGTCGGACAACTGGTAGAGTACGGCAATATTCCCGAACTCGCCACCGCCGTGGGTGACCTCGTGCGCCATCCCCGCGATTCCGAGGTTGTGCGCCGCCACGCCGCGGCTTTTGATTTCACCGCTTTCAAACAGCGCCTCGCCGCCGCCCTGAACTGACCAATGTCCCCCGACGAAATCCCCGACGAACTCGTGCTCGAGGCCGATCGCGCCAATCGCCACTACTGGAATGACGTCTGGCGCTATCGCGAGCTGCTGGGTTTTCTGGCCTGGCGCGATATCAAGGTGCGCTACAAGCAAACCACCCTCGGTGTTCTCTGGGCGCTGATCCAACCGGCGATCACCCTGGCGGTCTTCACCTTCGTGTTCGGCAAGCTGGCCGGCATGCCCTCGGGCCACGCGCCCTACCCGTTGTTGGTTCTCTGCGGCTTGCTGCCCTGGCAGTTGTTCTCGGCCGCTTTTTCCAACGCCAGCGGCAGTCTCGTCGCCAACACCCACCTGATTTCGAAAGTTTATTTTCCCCGCCTGATCGTGCCGCTGTCGTCCGTTGCGGTCGCGCTGATCGACTTCGCCATTGTCCTGCTGATGCTGGCGGTGATGTTCGCCTGGTGGCAATTCACCCCGGATTGGCGCATGGTTTGTCTGCCTCTTTTTATTCTGCTCACCTTGCTGACGGCCATCGGCACCGGCCTTTGGCTGACCGCCCTGACTGTGAAATTCCGGGACTTTCGCTTTGTCGTGCCTTTTCTGCTGCAAGTTGGCCTGTTCCTTTCGCCCGTCGGTTTCAGCTCCAGCAATCTTCCCAACTGGCGCCACCTGTATGCCCTGAATCCCATGGTCGGAGCGATCGACGGTTTTCGCTGGTGCCTGCTGCGCGGGGAACCGGCACTTGATCCCATTTCGCTGGGAGTTTCTGTCGTGACCGCCCTGGTGCTGTTGTTTACTGGCGTACAGTACTTCCGCCGGACCGAACGCACCTTCGCAGACTTGATCTGAGCGATGAACCCCGCCGCCATCACCGCCGAGGGATTGAGCAAACGTTACTATCTGGCGCACCAAAAGCGGCAGGACACGCTGCGCGATTCCGTCAGCCACAGCGTCCGGGGTTGGTTCAGCCGGTTTTCCGGCCGCGGCGCGCAGACCGCCTCCACGATCGAGGAATTCTGGGCGTTGCGCGATGCGTCGTTCACCATCGCGCAGGGCGACGTGGTCGGGATCATCGGCCGCAATGGCGCCGGCAAATCGACTCTGCTCAAGGTGCTTTCGCGCATCACCGAGCCCACCCGGGGCCGTGTCGCGATTCGCGGCCGGATCGCCAGTCTGCTGGAGGTCGGCACGGGCTTTCATCCGGAATTGTCCGGACGGGAAAACATCTTCCTCAACGGCGCCATCCTCGGAATGTCCCGCGTCGAAATTCAGCGGAAGTTCGATGAAATCGTCGCCTTCGCGGAAGTGGAGCGCTTCCTCGACACCCAGGTGAAACATTATTCGAGCGGCATGTACGTGCGTCTCGCATTCGCGGTCGCCGCCCATCTGGAACCCGAAATCCTCATCGTCGACGAGGTTCTCGCCGTGGGTGACCTGCAGTTTCAACGCAAATGCCTCGGCAAAATGCAGCAGGTGGCCGGCGGGGGACGCACCGTTCTTTTTGTCAGCCACAACATGGCGGCCATTCAGCGGCTCTGCACGCGCTGCATTTATTTAAAGCAAGGCCAGGTGGCATTGGAAGGGCCGACCGACGTCGCGGTTGACCGCTATCTCGCCGAGGCCACCAGTGCGGAATCAAAACAGGGCAATTATGCCCGTCGGCACGAGGCGATCGAGATCGAGTCCGTCGACCTTCTGGTCAACGGCGAGGCCCGCAATGCCGTGACCAACGGGGCCACGCTGACTTTCCGACTTCGCTATCGCTGTCATTCGCCGGAAAAATTTCCCGATGGGTTCGAGTGCGGATTCATCGTCTATGGGCACGGACAAAAGCTCGTTAATTTTTGGAGCAACGCCGGTCTGGGCCGCACGTTGCCGGCCCTGCCGCAAGGCACGATCAGTTGCATCGTGCCGGATTGGCCTTTCCGGACGATGCCAGTCAGTGTCCAGCTTCACCTCAACTACCGCCGGGAAACCCTCGTCGACCTGCCGGAAGCGCTCGCCTTCGACTCCCTCGACAGCGACCGCTTCGGCACCGGCATTATTCCCGATCAGGGTGAAGGCATTGTCCTGCTGCCTCACCGCTGGACCGGTGAAACCGCGATTTCTTCCGATTGAAATTTTCGCCGAGAGCCACCGCTCGGTTTCTTCACCGAGGTCGAAAGCGTCCGCCGTCCGTTACAATTTGCCCATGAACCAGCCAGAACTC
>JBEHXD010000567.1:0-4023 GCA_048498875.1 Verrucomicrobiota bacterium | reverse complement strand
CGGCAATAAAGCAGATCGGGTGACGCTATACCCAAGGCCAGGTCGGCATCGGCGCGGGCAGATTCCATCATGATCAGCGCCTTGGCGTAGTCGCCCGCGCGTTGATAGATTCCTGATCTCTGCTGGTTCACCGCCAGCATCACGGAAGCCATCCAGTTTCCGCAGCCGCCTCCGGGTTGGATCCCGTCCAAACGGCGTAGCGCACGCTTGCTATCGCCAGAAAGCTCCAGCAGGACGCAGGTGCCGGTTTCCGCCGAGTCGGCGTTGAAATAAATGGCGTTTCGATGCTTGCCGTCGACGAGGGAGAGAACGTGGCGTGCGTGGGCTTTCAGTTTTGTCCACGCCGGCACCTTGTCGGGTTGGATTCCGAAACGCATTTCAAAGGTATCGAGGCGTGAGGCGATCGTGGAAGTCGCGTAAAGGAACGGTTCCAGTGAGTCGCGGGCCCGAAGGGTTTTTTCGATCCCGTCGAGCAGTGAGTCCATGGCCGCCACTTCTTCCTCGGGAGTTTTCGGCAGCGGGTTTGGCTTGGTGGCCGCCATCAGGAACTGCGAGCAGGCAAGGCCGGCGAGGAGGGTGGCTGCTTTAAATAAGTGGAATGCTTTCATGGGACAGGTGGGGCGGAACGTGAGAAGTTGCAGAGTCTGGTCGTCGGCAAACCAGCTGATTGATATGGAATATAAACGACCGGCCCGCAAAAGTCGTCAGTGGCAGGTAAAACATTGTCAGGAAATTGTCATGATCAGGACGGTGTACGCTTGCTCGGTATTCCGCGGACCATCTCATGAAACCCAGGTTGGAATGGAGGATATCACGGACCAGCTTCCCGATTGTTTTTTTAGGACTAGAATCTGACCGTATCCATTTAGCCTGCCTTTCACGCAACCCACTTCGACCCTGGCTTCTCCTGTGGTCTTTCGGTTGATCTTTACGGTCCAATGGACGACTCGTTTTCCGGAATTCAGATCAACGAGGCGCATCATATCGCGATCTTCCACCTTCACCGCGGTCTTGGCTAATGGGTAGCGCGACAGCGCCTTTAATACCTCGTTTTGGTAGAGATCCGATTCGATGGTGAAAATCCACGTCGTTTGATCTTCGAAATTGGAGTCGTGTTCGAACGCGTAGCTGAGTGCGGCGACGCGCAAAGCGACTTCATCGTCCTGATTATCCCTGCAACCTGAGGAACAGAGCAGGCTGAACAAGGCGACTATCCCAATCGCAAAAGGGCGTTTCATCCCTGTGAAACGGCTTAAATAAGCGTTTCTTAGGCAGCATGCGGTCTGCGTTCAGCGCACCTCGATGTTCAACAGACCACCGATGCCAGAAGACGCGAAGAAGGTGGAACGCGTTGACCCCAACGCGTTGGTTCGGGAGACGGAGCAAAGCGTCTTGGGGACAAGTCGCTCCACCTCTGAGTTCACTACGCCTTAGCCGGCGTGCGGGCGGCCAACTGGTTGAGGCTCGCCCTCGTAGGAGGGCCTTCAGGGTCGCGCGCTGATGCGGTTGGGGGGAAATGCGTACTACGAATTGGCCACTGTACTTTTCCCGGCTGTCGGAGTGCGAAGTGAAGTCCGCCTTCGCCGGTGGCTTCGGCGGACACCTTTCGATCCCTGCGAAAGGTGGAGGTGCGGGGCGGACTACGAGCTTCTGGCGAGTGCGTGAGCCGGTGGGCGAACCATCATGATTCCGAACCGGGGACAAAGTCGGGTGCCGTTGGAGCCACCGACAGAATGGAGGTGCGGGGCGAAATCGGCGCCCTTCATCTTGATTGCATCGCAAAAATGACAGCTCCTCAGAGTGGACCAAGCCTAATCTGTCATTACTCCGAAACTACTTTTTCGAGCTGTTTAGTGTCCGTTCGGCGGAGACATACTCGACAAGCTGAAGCAGGGCATCATAGCGTCACGCGCCTCCGGTGTTTATCCTGTACATGAAAAAACTGATCGCATCCTTCCTCGCACTTACGGGGGTCGCTGGCTCAGCGCAGCCGGCGCAGAATCCACAAACCATAGACCCGAAAACGATTCTGTTCTCCGTGCCGACCTTGTCTGACGATATCGCAGCTCTGGAACAAATGGATCGAGCGCCGAATGAAATGGACCTCGCCTTCCATGAGGACGATTGGGCCCAAGTTGAATTTCTGCCAAAAAATCTCCTGCCTGAGATTCAGAGCATGCTGAAAGAATACAAGGCGTTCGAGCAGGCCAATAGAGTCAAAAACGGTTGGCGAAAGGTCTACGTCCGCAAGATTCCGCGCAAGCCCGTGATCAGCGGTCCTCAACCGATCAAGCAGCTCGAAACAATACTAGGAGGCAAAGCGGCAGGAGCCTTGGTGCTATATTCTTTCGCCACGTCTGGCGGCCGCGTTAAGGACGGCTTCACCCTTCCCTTGGGCGGGAACGTCACCCTTTACGGCTACACCACTGCCGCGGGCATTCCAGTCCTCGGAGCAAGCGTCAGGCAGAATCCAGACGACATTAAATTGTCCCAGGCTTTCATCAAGTTGAACTCCGCAAATGGTCTAGTGCTTGTCGACTGGCGGGCACAGATGCTGTTGGTAGCAGCAAACGCGTCGGGGCAAATTGAAGTGTGGAGGCCGTGATTTGGGATCGCGGCGGTGCACAATGACTATGAATTTCCTCCGTTTACTCGGCTTCGGTAAGCCTTCGGTCAAATCTCAGTCAGCATCCACTCTAATGGATAATCGCTTTCAAGACATCATCTCAAAAACTGAATCCATCTCTGACTCGATATACGGTCCGCGTTACCGCTGCTCGCTGACACTCAAGGACGGCACACTTATTCCATGCGCGGTGCTTCAATCGAAAGCCAAACAGATTGAATTGGCGAAGCGTCGAATAAAAGAGGAAATGTCTGGCAGGGGAAAAATTGGCGGACCGGACCCGTATGGACAAATAATTTCCGTATTCGCAGCTGGTGGTAATCGCATCAATGAATACGACGTGGCATCCGTTGCGCCGTCGCCTTATGCGCCGCCGCTCGCGCTTCTCAGCGAAATCCAGGGCGAGACTACCATGGCATGGACGGGCTGGGTATTCGAGATGAGTGACGGCAAGTTATTTGCCTACGGTTCCAGCTACACGATGGAGTTCTTCGATCTCCCCAAAGGGTATGGCTTCAGTGACGTCGCAAAGGTCCACAATCACAGCTTTCTATCAAAGGACGGTACTTTGGTCAGTTTGGAGCGAGGCGGACGATTGCCGCCTAACTACAAACATGAGTCTCTTTTTCGTGAACGGGTATATTTCACATGCTATATCGATGGCATCTAGCCCCTCATATCTGGTCGTTGATCCAGGGTTATTAGGAAGACCTCAGTTACCTCAACATAAGGAAGTGGCCGAGTATCTTGCAGCCAGTGAGGACAACTTAGTCGTCTTCTCGGATTTTGCTTTGGGAGAGGTGTTCAACGGCGCCAATCGGGACGGCATCAAGAAAACGTTTCGACTCTTCCACGATCGCCTACATCGAGTCGTAGTTCTTCATGAAACTCCGACTATTAGCCGGATGTGGCCCGATGGCCTTGAACAGGCTGATCTAATCAGTCAGTTGGAGACAAATCGTTTCAGGGCATTACTTCACCGCGTGTTTACTGGAGCTGCTGAAATCGATCGGGAGATTGCAAACAGATCGGATCGCGAATGCAGGCGCTTTGACGAACTCATGCTTGCAGCAAGCGGAATCCGTGACGACATGCTGCACGTTGTTGAGCAAATTCCGGACCCCGAGGGATCTGCCCTTCGTAGCGGGGAAGTCACTCCTGTGGTTTCGAGCACCATGGCCCGGCTAGTAAGAGACTTTACGTTTGATCTAATGACACATCATGCGGGCTGGGAAAAGATTCCCAATCCCGAGCAAATCGTTCGCACGTTTGTATACCGACTAGCACTCGGTCTGGTCATCCAAGGAGTTCAGTGGAAAGCGAACGGTGGGTTGAAAAATGCTGCGGACAAGCGGTTCCGGAATGACACCACCGATGCGACGTACGTCGCATACGCG
>JBEHXD010000566.1:0-4028 GCA_048498875.1 Verrucomicrobiota bacterium | reverse complement strand
CCACAGTGCGCACCGTCACCGGCCCGTACCTATCGCTTATCCCGATCGGTTTTCGTATGCTCCTCGGCGGATTAAGGATAATCCGCCCTACCGACAGCAGTCGCTTCCTTCTTGCCGGTTTTTGCCGGTCCCGGTGTGATCGGCCCGCTTTCATGGTAACACTGGCTCAGGTTGCGACGTGGCGCTGGGGTGACGGGCGTTCAAACCTGACTAAGCGCCACAGGGTTAGGCGAACACAGGGTTCGGACCGGTCACGGACGCGCGGATCGTCTCAATTATTTTCTAAGGATTGTCGGGCGGGGGTGTCTTCTTCGGTGGAGCAAATGACTTCCTCACTCTCGCCATGGAACCCCTGGTCTTTGAACGTGCACCTTCCCCGCCCGCGGCACGCGCGGCGCTGGTGCCGTTACCCGCGGCAATGACGACCAAACCCGCAAGCATCTTGGCGGTATTTGAAGCCGAGGAAAGCGGACTTCTTCGCTATGCCATCGGCTTGGTCGGACGCCGCAATGTCGCCGAGGATTTGGTGCAGGAGACGTTCCTGCGTTTGCACAAAGTGTGGAGCGAAGTGGAAAACCCGCGGGCGTGGCTCTATCGCTGCGTCCGCAATCTCGCGATCAACCACCTGCGCGATCGCAAACCGGAATCGGAATTAAAAGAGGACACCGCCACAACCGACAGCACCCCGCCGGTCGATGTCCTCGGACGCAATGAAGCCATCGGCCTGATGCGCCTGCTCCTCGCGGAAATGTCGGAGGAAGACCGGCAGCTGGTTCAGCTCAAATATCACGACGACCTGAAGTACCAGGAAATCAGCCGGCGGACCGGGCTCAGCGTGAGCAATGTCGGTTATCGCCTGCACCACGTGTTGAAAGGCCTCGCGGAGGCGCTGCGCCACGCCGGCATCGAAGGCAGCCGCGGATAAACCAAACAACCACGAATTTCACCGATGAACACGGATCAGAAAACGACTTCTCCCCTGAGCGAAAGCCATTTCGTTTTGGGAAGTATTCGAGACACGGAAACAATTTTCCCAGGAGTAGTTAATCCGTGTTTATCCGTGCCATCCGTGGTTCCGATCCAATCGCCTCAATCAGGGAGGACACCATGAATCACGACGACCAAAATCCCAATTTCACTCCCTTGAACGACCCGGAACTCGAAGCGCGCATCGTAGCGTGGGTGGCCGGGGAGGCGTCCGCCTTCGAAGTCGCCGAACTTACGCGGCTGATCGGCGAGAAGCCCGAACTCGGCATCTTCAAACGCCGCATTGAAGCCGTACACGGACTGGTGGGAGAAGCCATCAAACCGGATCACGCGCCGCTGCGTCTGTCGGAGGAGCGCCGGACAAAACTGCTGCAGGCAATCGGCGGCAGCGAAAGCGTATCGACGACCGGCGCATCCGACACCTCCAAACCGGTGGTCGTCGATTTCAACGCCACCCGGAAAGCGACTCGCAAATATCAGAAGTGGGTGGCCGCGGTCACCACGATCGCGTCGATCGCCGCGTGTTTGGCGGTGGGATTGTTTTCGTATTACTCTCTGGAAACTAAACTCCTCATACAGCCCGATCCCGTTCCTGTCGCTATAGAAGCAGACGAGGGTGCCCCCGCTCTCTCTGCACGGATTGATGGTGACGAAACTGAAGCCCATGCGGTGTCTGACCAAAAATTCAAACGGCAACCGCCCGCCGAGGCAGGGAATAAAAAACAAAAACAGGATGCCCCGAAGTTTGCGCTGCCGGCCTTGAGTAACGCCAATGAAGGCCGTGACAGCGTGCTCCAACAAGTGCGCGAGGAAAGCCTGGCGGCAGCTACAGGTACTTCGATCACACCACCCCCTGGCAACAAGAGCTGGGGTTATTACGACGACAATCACCAACTCAAAACGAGAGGAGTCAAAGGCGGCTCGAACGCGGCGCCGCAGGTGTTTTCAATGTACGGCAAAGTTGCTGCCCAAGAAAAGCGTGCGTCCAAGCCCGAAGCGGAAAAAGCCACCACCTCCGATGGCAAAATTGAACTCAGTCCATTTTCTGTCACCACCGACCGTTCCACGCAGGGCTACGTCGCCAGCAACACCCTCGCCGGTACGCGGGGGCGCACCGATCTGAAAGACATCTCATCGTCCATCTCGGTAGTGACCGGGGAATTTCTCCGGGACACCGGAGCGACAAACGCAAAAGAGCTTCTCACTTATACCACGGGAACTGAAGTCGGTGGAACAAGGGGCAATTTTACCCGGACGACTGCCTCTTCTGATTTGGCTGGCACCGTTCAACCAGGCAGGCCGGCTTCGGCTCCTGCTGCTCCCGTCAATGACTCCCATTTTTACGGCGCACTCCGCTTTGATCCGCAATTGCTCGCAGACGCTGACAACCAAAGCCTAAAAGCCAAATATGAGGAACCTGCTCCGGCCACCCTTTCCACGGATCAGTTACGCGACAATCTTGCCAAAAACGGTCCTCTCATTCGCGTCGCGGCTCTCGACGACTCCGAAAAATATAAGCAGCAGCCCGCTTTTGCCGCCGGCCAGCCAATCCCTCCTTCCGAGACCAAAAACCTAAAGAACGATCTTCCTCTCGCCCCGCCGTCAAAGTCGACTCCGGTTGCCGAGCCGGTTGAGGTCAATGCATCGAAGGAACCTGTCTCGACTTTCCCCCTGCACGTCAGCGACGTCTCCTTCCGGCTTGCGCAGGCGGCGCTCGCGGCGAACGAGTCGATCGATCCGGCGCGCATTCGTCCCGAGGAATTCTACAACGCCTTCAATTACGGCGATCCGACCCCCTCGATCGCCGAGAAAGTCTCCTGCCGCGTCGAGCAGGCGGCGCATCCGTTCCTGCAACAGCGCAATCTCGTGCGCATCGCGCTCAGGGTGGCGGCGTCGGGTCGCGATGCCGCCCAGCCGCTGCATCTCACCGTATTGCTCGATCATTCGGGCTCGATGGAACGTGAGGACCGCATGGCGACCGTCCAGCGTGCCATGCAAAGCCTCGTGTCGCTGCTCGGACCCAATGACCGCATCACGTTGATCGGCTTTGCGCGCCAACCCAGCCTCCTCGCAGAATCCCTGACCGGCGATCAATCGGCCCAACTCCTCGACCTCATCGCCCACACGCCGGCCGAGGGTGGCACCAACCTCGAGGAAGCGCTCAAGCTCGGTGGCGAACTCGCCCGGCGTCAGTTTGAACCCTCCGCGCAAAATCGCATCGTCCTGCTCACCGACGGCGCCGCCAATCTCGGCAACGCCGATCCCGAACAACTGGCGCATGCCATCGAGACGCTGCGCCAGCAGGGCATCGCGTTCGATGCCTGCGGCGTCGGACTGGAAGGTCTCGACGACGCGATGCTCGAGAGCCTCACACGCAAGGGCGACGGACGCTATTATGTGCTGAATTCCCCCGAGGCCGCCGATGCGGGCTTTGCCCATCAGCTCGCCGGCGCATTCCGTCCCGCCGCGGAAAATGTGAAACTCCAGGTGCGTTTCAATCCTGCCCGTGTGGGCAACTACCGCCTGATCGGCTTCGAACAACATCGCCTGCGCGAGGAGGATTTCCGCAACGATGCCGTCGATGCCGCGGAACTCGCCGCCGAAGAAGCCGCCGTCGCCGTGTACCAGGTGGAACCGCTGCCGCAGGGCGAAGGCGAACTCGGCGAAGTCTACGTGCGCTTCCGTGACGCGTCTTCCGGAACCATGGTGGAACGCTCCTGGACGCTCTCCTACGATCCGCAAGCCCCCGCCTTCGATCGCGCCACCCCGAGCATGCAGCTCGCCGGCACCGCTGCACTTCTCGCCGAAAAACTGCGCGGCGGCCAGAACGCCGCTACCCTCCGCCTCGGCGAACTTGCTCCCGTCGTGAACCAACTGCGCAGCCATTTCGCCCACGAGTCCCGCGTGCAGGATCTCGCGACCATGTTCAAACAAACGCGCCGGCGTTTCGGAGAATAAGTCCAAAGTTCATCAGGTGGAACGCGACCTCCGGGCGCGTTTTGCGGGAGCTCTCATGCCCGCTCTCCTCCATCAGCGCGTCC
>JBEHXD010000565.1:0-4029 GCA_048498875.1 Verrucomicrobiota bacterium | reverse complement strand
CACCCGCCGCCACCTCGCGCCGGATCCCACCGTGACGCGCTGGCTCGACGATCACTGGGCGTGGTTGCCGTTGGTTTTCGCACCGCTTACGTTCATCTGCTTCCTGGTTCCGGAGAGCAGTCGCTGGTGGCTCTTGTTGCGCGCCGATCTCGCGATTGCCGTCGGCCTGTGTTTTTCCGCGTGGATATTTTGCAGCGGCATGACCTATCACCAGCCCAGTTCCGGGCCGGGTGCGGGAACTGCTTTCATGGTGATCCCAATGTTCGGCGGAGTCATTGCCGTGATCGGGACGATTCTCGCGGTCGTGATCCTTTGGTGGAAAGGCCGCGCCCACTGAAATGACCAACCCCATGGAACGCATCCTCGCTTTTTTTCGTGCCCAACCCGTGCTGATGGGCATCGCGCTGTTTATCACGATCGCCGCCGGCGTGCTCATCCTCATTGGAACGCAAATGAACCGGGCCGGGCTTTCGCTCAAGCCGCTGGTGTTCTTCGGCGTTTTCCTTGGCATCATTGCCGGACCGCAAATCGTTTTTCAGCTCCTTCGCGCCCGGGGTATCGCCCCCGATTTGACCTGGACTCCCGATGACCGCCAGTCCCAGGCGACGGCCAACGAGTCGGTGCTCGGACACACCGGTGGAAAATTCGATCATCCTGAAACCGTTTTCGGTGACGGCTTCGATCGCGACCTGGTAAGCGACGTCACCCGGCTTTTCGCCGCGCATGATCCACTGGTGGCTCAAATGGCGATTTTCCGCACGGCGGAAACGGCCATCGTCGCCCGTTTTCCCAATCCGGAGAAAGCCGGCGAAGCCCTGCGCAATTATTCCGCGATGCTGGGTTTGCCCCAGCTGCCACGCGCCGCCAGCGACGGCAGTTTCACGCTCACCCGCGGGGCCGACATGGCCCGTTTGCTGGCCGCGGGCGACACGCTTTTCATCTGGACCGCCGCCACCAACGCGGGTCTCGATCAGCGCATGACCGCCAGTCGCGCGGCCTGGCAACTGGCGTCCGCCCCGCCTCGTGATCCCCGGGTGATTCTGTGGTGGAAAATCATGACAGCCACAGTTCCCGTTCTCCTCATCGCCGCTTCGCTTTGGTTTTTCAAAGGATCCAGCTGGGCCGCAACCATCACTCCCTCTCAGCGACCGGCCATTCCGGTCACGTCGTCCGAGTTGCGAAGCCGCTTGCTCGAAATCGAAAATCTGAAGCAACCGGTAAAAGTCCTGCCGGGTGAAAAGCCCAATGAAGTCATCGTGACATGGCGGGCCGACGCAGCCTGGCTTGATCTGGCGAGAGTCCGGGGTTTACGGCGCACCCACAAGCTGGTGCTGCAACTCGACGACGCGAGCCGCGACGCCCGGGTCACCGAATATAGCAGCCAGCTCGACTGGTCGGCCGGCACTGGCGGCGCCAGTGCGCAATGGCGTACCCAAAGCGGCATCGTTTTCTTTCAAAGCGAATCCCAGCAGGTCTACGGACTGCAGATCGATCCCGGCACCGGCCGGTTCAAACCGGCTTTGAGTTATACCTACACCTTGAATCTCCAGGAGTTGAAGGCCCCCTTGATCAGCGCGATCACCCGCGCGGGCTGGACCTGGAAACCGGTGATCTGGCAATCGCCCGCGTGGCTTCGCTGGGCAACGGAATAAATGTGCCCCGATTAACGGGTGCGGCGGACGCAGCCCACCCGGCCGCGGGATGCCAGCACAAGCGGGCCGTCTTTCTCCGGAAAAAAATTCCTGCGCGGCAGAATGATTCGGAGTGATTTGACCTCATCACACGCCTAACCTGCACGGCGGTCGTTGGTTATTTTTTGGGTAGTTTCGACGAAACCAAATCGTGTCCGATGCGTTTGGGAAAGCGTATCCGAAACCCGAACTTTCCCATGAAAATTCAAACCCGCCTTCCCCGCTTTTTCACTCTGTCCGCGTTCGTTTTTTCCACGTTGGTTTCCCTCGCTCCGCTCGATGGCCTCGCCCGCGAACGCTCGGGCCGGTTCACCGGCGCGCGCAACGGCACCGTGGATCGTAACGTCACCCGCACCCCAGGCAAAGTCGACACCTCGACCACGTACACCAGCCCCAAGGGAAAGGTGAGTACCCGTGAAGCCACCCGCACCAGGGACGCGGCAACCGGCACCATCAACGGATCATCCCAAACCACGCTCGCGAACGGAAAAACCGCCAGCGGCGAATTCACGAGTGAAAAGACCGACACCGGCCGCACCACCACGGGCGACCGCACCGGATTCAACGGCAAGACGTCCACGTACGAATCGACCCGCACCAATAACGATAACGGATTCACGCGCGACGTCACCAGGACCGGCCCCAATGGCGGCACACTCGAAAAAGACATCACCGTTTCCAAGGACGGCAACACCGTCACGCGCACCGAGACCACCACCAAGACACCTCCACCACCGGCGCCCTGATGCCACACACCAGCAATGCGTCCTCGCGTCGGCCGACCGGGGACGCATACTGTTGGGCTACCCGCCGCCTGTTTGAAATCCACTTCCCACCATGTACCGGCTGGCATTCAAGAACCGGCAACCACACCGGCCGACGGTCCCGCTGTTGACGACTCGGACGCCGAACTCGCCGGAAAGGCGCGTGAAGGAGATCGGGCGGCAATGGCAGCTTTGGTTGAACGCCACCAGGCCGCCGTCGCGCGTTTGCTGTGGCGCTTCGTCAAAACCCGCACCGACCTCGATGATCTTGTTCAGGACACTTTCCTACGCATGGTGCGCGGCCTCCCCAAATGGCGCGGCGACCAGCCATTCGTGCATTGGCTGCTGCGCATCGCCACGAACACGGGGCGGGATTATTTCCGGCGGCAAACAGTGCGTCGTCGCTGGACCGTCGAACCGTCCGGTACCGATGAAGATGCCGTGCAACCCGAAGCGGTCGACCCCGGCGGCGACCCCGCGTCGCGCAGCGCGGCCAACGAGGTCAAGACACTCCTTGCCCAACTGCCACCCGATGAACGCAGCCTGCTCACCTTGCATCACCTCGAAGGCTGGAGCCTCGCCCACATTGCCCAGCAGTACGGCTGGACGGTTACCGCCACCAAACTCCGCGCGTGGCGCGCGCGCCGTCGCCTGAAATCCCTTTTCCAAGCCTCCGCTTCCAAAAACACATGAACACACCGCCCGACCACTCCGACTCTCACTGGGAAGACCTGCTGCGCAAGGCACGTGCCGATGTGGCGCCACCAGTCGATGTGACGGCACTGCTGCGGGTCGTCCGCGAAGAGCCCATCGGTCCTGTTGTTCGCGAAGACTGGGCCGCGGAAATTTCCGCCCTCTTTCCCTCGTCCCGCATGATTCCCGGATGCCTCGCCGCGGCGGCCGCGCTGGCGGCAGTCGCCTCCTGGCACGCATGGGATTCGTGGCAGGCACTGCCCTGGATGCAATTGATCGACGCCAGCACCGGAGGTGCGTCATGAGTGACGCTCGCTGGCGCGGATGGCTGATCGCCCTCGCGATTTTCATTCTCGGCGTGGGCGTGGGCGGCACCGGCATGGCATGGGCCGGCATCCGTGTTTTTCGCCACTTCGTGCAAAATCCCAACGCACCCCGCGGGGGCCTGGCGGATCGCGCCGCGGAATATATCGGCAAAAATCTTACGAAGCAGCTGGAACTGACACCTGAGCAATCCGCCCAGGTTCAGGCGATTCTCGATCAGTCCGCCGCCAACGTGAAAACCACGCGCACCAAGGCCGCTGCCGAGGTGACCAGGGAACTGCGCGAGACCGTCCGCCGGATTGGCGTCGTGCTGCCTCCGGAAAAGCGCGCTGAGTTCCACCGGCTGATCTCCCATCGCTTCAAGCGCCTGGGGGACACTTCACCGGCGCCGGAAGAGGCATCGCCGGATAAAAACTAGAACGGTTTGACTGTAGCCGGGGGCGCCGCCCCCGGTCCGATAGAGAAATCCAAAGCCCGGGGTCAACGCCCCCGACTACAGTTTTTCTGAAAACGCTCCAGGCCTACGTTTTCTTTTTCTCTTCCGGGGGAGCAAATGT
>JBEHXD010000564.1:0-4037 GCA_048498875.1 Verrucomicrobiota bacterium | reverse complement strand
GCTGGAGCACGCGAGCGGTTCTGTTCCCGCCATGTGGACGCAGATCAGCGTTGCGCCTGCCGCCATGGCCGAGACCGAAGTCTTCACGGTTCCGGCCTACATGATGCTCTCTTCGAGCTTCACCACGCCTCAGTCGCTCTCTTACCCTGAAGTGCTGGCCGGCGTGCTTGGCTACCAGGACAACGACGATACGAGCCAGTTTGATCTCGTGGCGCACGGGGTCAACGAGGGCGGCTCGACGGTGTGGTTGGCCGAAGGGACCAAGACGACTACGGAACGCGCCGAACTAACTTCCGCACTCGCCCTGGCTGCCGACCCGCTGGTCCGGGAGTGGCTCGCGAGTATGATCGCATGCGAGTCCGACCTGGAGGTATGCGGCCAGGCCGAAGACCAGGCGACCGCGCTTGCCGCCGTGACCAAGGTTCAGCCGGATCTGATGGTAGTGGATCTTTCCCTGACGCGCGGTTCGGGCCTGGAACTGATCAAGAGCGTGAAAGCCCAGTTTCCCGCCGTGAGGTTCCTCGTGTTGTCGATGCACGACGAAGCCAGCGTGGCGGAACGGGCGTTCCGTGCCGGGGCTCACGGTTATGCGGTCAAAAGTGAATCCGGGCCGCGCATCATCGAAGGCATCCGGTCTGTGCTCGCCGGGAAATTCCACGCAGGTTCGGCACTCGCCGCCCAGCTCGCCGGCCGGATTTTCGGCAACGACACCCGCGGAGGAAAAAATCCCGAGGAATTGCTCAGCGACCGCGAGATGGAGGTCTTTCGCCTGCGCGGCCAGGGTTTCACTCCGAAGGAAATTGCCGACCGCCTCGGGCTGAGCGTCAAGACCGTCGGCTCATACGATGCCCGCATCAAGGAAAAGCTGGGACTGGAAGCCGGGGCGGAATTAATGCGCGAAGCCGTGCTCTGGCACCACCAACAACGCGGGCTTTAAAGCCGTCGCGCCCATGCCTTCCCCCACCTTGAACCGGTCCGGCGTTTTTTCGTCCCTTTCGTCTCGCGTTGGGCCGTGCGGCGCGAAGGGGCTCTGGCTCGCGCTCGCCTGCGTTGTGTTGTCGGTTCCCCTGACGGCCCAAATCCGGGATCCTGAGCTGCCGTCAGCCAGCGTGTTGAAGAAGATGAGTCTGGATGAACTCATGGACATCCAGGTGACCTCGGTTTCGAAACGGCCGGAAAAACTTTCGGACTCCGCGTCAGCGATCCAGGTGATCACCGGTGACGATATCCGCCGCGCAGGATCGACCAGTATTCCCGAGGCGCTCCGACTGGCGTCGAATCTGGAGGTCGCGCAAGTGGACTCGCGGCAGTGGGCGATCTCTGCGCGCGGCTTCAATAATGTTTTCGCCGACAAGATGCTGGTCCTGATCGACGGGCGCACGGTTTACACGCCCCTCTACGCGGGAGTTTATTGGGACGTTCAGGACGTCATGATGGAGGATTTGGATCGCATTGAAGTCATCAGTGGTCCGGGCGCGACGCAATGGGGCGCCAACGCGGTGAACGGTGTGATCAACATCACCACGAAAAGCGCGAAGGACACGCAGGGTGGCCTGGTGGTGGCAGGACTCGGCTCGGAGCTGCGCACGTCGGACGAAATCCGCTACGGCGGAACACTGGCGCCCCATCTCTATTACCGGGTGTATGCAAAATATTTTGACCGCGGCGACTCAGTACGAACCAATGAACGGCCGTCGAACGATTCCTGGCAGGACGGCCAGGTGGGATTCCGACTGGATTACGACGGCGTTCCCGGTGATACGCTCACCCTGCAGGGCGACGCCTATCACGGGGACATCAGCCAGCCGGCACCGGATGACATTCGCATGAGCGGCAGCAACGTGCTCGGTCGCTGGACGCGGGCGTACGCGGACAACTCCGAGGTCAGGGTGCAGGCGTATTTCGACCGGACCCACCGGCGCATTCCCGGATCGTTCACGCAGGACATCGACACTTACGACGTGGATTTTCAACACCGGCGACCGCTCGGGACCACGCACGATTTCGTCTGGGGCCTCGCCTATCGCTTTGTGCAGGACGATGTCCTCAACACTCCCGCCAATGCCTTTTTGCCGGCACACACCGGCCGCGCGTCCTTCAGCGGTTTTGCGCAGGACGAAATCACGCTGTCCGACCAACTGCACCTGACCGCCGGCACCAAAATCGAGCACAACAACTATACCGGCATCGAAGTGGAACCGAGCGTGCGGCTCGCCTGGAAGCCGGACCCAAAGCAAACGGTATGGGCCGCCGTTTCCCGCGCCGTACGCACGCCCTCGCGCATTGATCGCGACCTCTATTCACCCGCCACACCTCCGTACCGCATCACGGGAGGAGAGCAGGTGGTCTCTGAAAAACTGATCGCCTACGAACTCGGTTACCGCGCGCAAATCGATCCCCATTTCTCGGTGTCGATCGCGACTTTCCTCAACGACTACGACGACCTGCGCAGCCTTGAGCCCCTCAATCCCCCGCAGGCCTTTCCCGTGCAATCCAGCAGCGGTCTGCAGGGAAGGTCGACCGGCGCCGAGTTGACCGCCGAGTGGCAGGTCACGCCGGCCTGGCGGCTCCGGGCAGGCTGGACGGAATTGCGGGTGAGCAGCGAACCCCAGGCCGGCAACCTGGATCGCGCCACGCGGGACAGCATCGCACGGGATCCCAATCATCAATTGCTCCTGCGCTCACTGCTGAATCTTTCCGCGCATTGGGAGTGCGACGCCACGGTGCGCTACGTATCACCCATTTCCACGCAATCGGTGCCCGGCTACACCGAAGCCGATGTGCGGCTCGGCTGGCGCCCTACGGCCGAATGGGAATTTTCCGTGCTGGGCCAGAATCTGTTGCACGATCAACATCCGGAATTCAACACGCCTGGAGCGCGCCGTGAATTGCAGCGCGCCATTTACGCGAAAGCCTCATGGCGGTTCTGACGATCCCACGCCGCATCTTCCACAGGCTGGCACCACGCGTCCGGATCGCCTGGTTGATCAGCCTCGCGCTTTTCTGCCCGGTCGTGAACGCCGCGCCCGAGACGGCTGCGCCCATTTCGGCGGAATATCAGGTCAAGGCGGTCTTTCTGTTTAATTTCGCGCAGTTCGTCGAGTGGCCACCCCGCGCGTTCCAAAAAAACAATGCCCCGCTGGTCATCGGCGTCCTCGGTGAGGATCCCTTCGGCACCTATCTGGACGATCTGGTGCGCGGCGAGAAAGTCGGGGAACGTCCTTTGCTCATCCGGCGCTACCCGCACGGGGATGAACCCGGCGACTGCCATATCCTTTTTGTCTGTCGTTCGGAAACCAAAGACCTCGAAAAAATCCTGGCGCAGCTGCACGACCGGAGCGTGCTGACCGTCAGCGATGTCGACGCCTTCACCCGCCAGGGAGGAATGGTGCGCTTCGTCACCGAAAACGGGAAGATCCGCCTGAGAATCAACGTGGAGGCATCGAAGGCCTCCCATCTCACCATCAGCTCCAAGATCCTGCGGCCGGGAACCATCGTGAGCCCCGGGAAGGATTGAGGTCATGGATCTGCTGCGCAACAAGCCGATCCGGCGAAAGCTGATGACCATCATCCTGGTGACGAGCGGCGTCGTGCTGTTGCTCGCCTGCGCCACCTTCATCGGTTACGAGCTGTCGACTTACCGGCGCAACGCGATCCGGCAGCTTGCGACGATCGGGGAAATCATCGCGGCGGAAAGCACGGGCGCCGTCGCCTTCGACAATCAGCGCGACGCCACGGAAATTCTGGCCGCACTCCGCGCCGAGCGGCACATCACGGCCGCCTGCCTCTACGACAAGCAGGGGCGCGTCTTTGCGCGCTATCCCGCCAGCTCGCCCGACACCCTTTTTCCGCCCACACCGCAGGCGAATGGGTACCGGTTCGTCGATGGCAATCTCGTCGGTTACATTCCCTTGGTGCAAATCAAGGGCAGTGAACGGTTCGGCACGCTTTATCTGAGTTCCGACATGGAGGCGATGAACGAACGGCTTCGACTGTATGTCGTGCTGTCCATCGTGGTCGTGCTGCTGGCTTCAGTG
>JBEHXD010000563.1:0-4038 GCA_048498875.1 Verrucomicrobiota bacterium | reverse complement strand
CGCGTGCTGACCCGCGCGATTGTGCAGAGTCCCATCGCGGTGTTCATCACGCGTCCCGATGGCGTGATCGAATTCAGCAATCCCCGCAGTGCGGAGCTGACCGGGTATGCCGCGGACAAGCTCGAGGGATTGAATCTGCATGAACTGCGCTCTACCGCCATCGACCCGCAGGCCAGCGACGAGATCCACAAGGCGCTGCAACGTGGCGAATCATGGAGCGGGCAGCTGGCCTATCGCCATCGTGACGGGCATGTCGTGCAAGTACGCTCAACGATTTCGCCCATTCTGAATCCCGACGGGCAGGCCCGCCACCATCTCGTGTTGGAGGAGGATATTTCGGAGTGGCTTGCGGACCAGGAGCGCAATCGCAAGCTGCAGGCCCAACTGACCCAGGCGCAGAAGACCGAAAGCATCGGTACGCTCGCCGGCGGCATTGCGCATGATTTCAACAATATCCTCACGGGCATTCTCGGCTATTGTGAACTTGCCCGCATGGCGGCGGAAACCCGGGCGGACGTCCGGCCTGATCTGCAGCAAATCCGCGCGGCGGGGTTGCGGGCGAAGGACCTTGTCGCACAGATCCTGACGTTTTCGCGGCAGACCAATACGAAGTTGGTGCCGCTCGATCTTTCGAGTCCGGTGTCCGAGGCCATCAAATTGATCCGCGCTTCCACACCGCCTTCGATTGAGATCGAGGAAAAACTCGAGATGGGGGTGGTGATGGCCGACGCCACGCATATTCACCAGGTCGTGATCAACCTCTGCACAAATGCGATCCATGCGATGCGTGATCGTCCCGGCAAGTTGCGGATCTCAGTGGAAAACACGACGGTCGATGCGAAGCTCGCGACCGAGATTCCCAGTCTGAAAACCGGTGCGTTTGTGCGATTGAGCGTCAAGGACACCGGTCACGGCATGGACCAGAAAACGCTCGACCGGATTTTTGATCCCTTTTTCACCACCAAGGCGCAAGGCGAGGGCACCGGCCTGGGACTCGCGATTGTACAGGGCGTCGTGGTGAATCACGGCGGCTCGCTCAATGTGAAGAGCAAACCCGGTGAGGGCACCACGTTTGAACTCTATTTTCCGCGGACGGAACAACCCGTGGTAATGGTCAAACCGCGGCCACAACCCACCGCCGGCGAAGGCCAGGAGATTTTGCTCGTCGATGACGAGGTCATTGTGGGCGAGTTTGCCGCGTCGCGATTGAAGCATTTCGGTTATCGCCCCGTCGCTTTTCGCGATTCGCGCGAAGCGCTGGCCGCATTCAAGGCGGAGCCGCTGCGATTTGCCGCGCTGGTGACCGATCTCACGATGCCGCACATCAACGGCCTGGAACTCATCAACCAGATCCGTCCCTTGCGGCCGCGCCTGCCCATCCTGGTGCTGACGGGGTATGGCCGCGAGACCATCAAGGAACAACTCGCGGTGCTGCCTTATTGCAGCCTGTTGCACAAGCCGTTCAGTGGCGATGATCTCGCCCATGCGTTGAGCCAGGTAATGGAGCTAAGCCGCCGGGCTTCGATGGTGACGAGAACCTGAAGAAAGGAGTGAAGGGCCTGGCTTTTCCCGCCATCAAGGCCTTTGGCTAAGCGATTTTAGGTCTCCCAAGGCCAAAATCCCCGGTGGGGTGGGCAATCCCGCAAATTCTGTTTGCGCCGGGGTAGGGCGGTCCCTTTAGCTGACCATTCCGTACCATGAAACGCACTCATCATTGCGCCCAGCTTACCAAGGCCAACCTCAACGCCGTTGTTTCCCTTGCCGGCTGGGTTGATTCCGTTCGCGACCACGGCGGCATCATTTTCATCGATCTGCGCGACCGGGAGGGTGTGACCCAGGTAAAATTTGACACGAATCTGCGCGCCGAAGCCGCGCAGTTGAAGAGTGAGTCCGTGGTGGAAATCACCGGCACGGTGGTACAGCGGCCGGATGCGATGAAGAACAAGGTCATCCCGACCGGTGAAATCGAAGTCGATGCCACCGGGCTGATCGTGCACAACGTTTCCGACACTCCGCCGTTTCCCCTGACGGATGCGGGTGGCGACAAGGTAAACGAGGACTTGCGGTTGACCTATCGTTACCTCGACCTGCGCCGGCCGAAGATGCAGAAAAACCTGCGCGTGCGCCACAAGGCGACGAAAGCGGTGCGCGATTATTTCGATTCCCAAGGGTTTATCGAGGTGGAGACGCCCGCCCTGTTCAAGAGCACTCCGGAAGGTGCCCGCGAGTATCTGGTGCCGTCACGCATTCACCCCGGCGAATTCTACGCGCTCTCGCAATCGCCACAGCAGTTCAAGCAGATCCTCATGGTGGCCGGGACGGAAAAGTATTTCCAGATTGCCCGCTGTTTCCGCGACGAGGATCTCCGCGCCGACCGGCAGATGGAGTTTACGCAAATCGACGTTGAGGCGTCGTTCATCGACCGCGAAGGCATCTACGCCCTGTTTGAAGGCATGTTGAAAAAAGTCTGGAAGGAAGTGCTCAATCACGATCTTCCGACGCCATTCCCGCGCATGCCTTACAGCGAGGCGATGAATCGCTACGGTGTCGATAAACCGGACACGCGCTTCGGGTTGGAGCTGGTCGATTTCTCCGACACGTTCAAAGCTTCCGCTTTCAAGGTGTTCGCGTCGACGGTCGCTTCCGGCGGATGCGTGAAGGCATTTAACGCGAAAGGTCTCGCTGACATCACCCAGGGCGAACTCGGTGCGTTGGAAGACATCGCCAAATCACTCGGCGCGAAAGGCCTCGCCTTCATCAAGGTGGAAAATGGCGAATGGAAATCGCCGATCGTCAAATTCTTCTCCGACGCCGAAAAAGCGGCACTCACCGCCAAGCTGTCGATTGCGGATGGGGATATTATTTTCTTCGCCGCGGCCAATCTGGACCGGGCCTGCGCGATTCTGGGCCGCACGCGCCTCGAGGCCGCCCAACTTCTCGTCAAACGCGGCAAGCTCACAATTCGCGCGGACCAGTGGAATTTCCTGTGGGTGGTCGATTTCCCGCTCATGAGCTACGACGAGGAGCGCAAGAGTTACGTGGCGACGCATCACCCGTTCACTGCACCGGTCGGCGAGGATGTCCGCCTGCTCGACAGCGATCCGAAGAATGTCCGCGGCCAGCACTACGATTGCGTGCTCAACGGCATGGAACTCGGTGGCGGCAGTATTCGTATTCACCAGCCGGCCTTGCAAAAGAAGATCTTTGAGGAAGTGCTCAAAATCCCGACCGACGTCGTGGAAAGCCGTTTTGGCTACATGCTCAAGGCATTTACGTATGGCGCTCCGCCGCATGGTGGCATGGCGTTTGGACTCGACCGCATGGTGGCCCTGCTCTGCGGCACCACCAGTATCCGTGACGTGATTGCATTTCCGAAGACCCAGAAGGCCCAGGACCTCATGGCCCAGAGTCCGACACCGGTCACGGCCAAGCAGCTCAAGGAACTTCACATCCAAACCGTCATTCCGCCACAGTAAGTCTTGCCCTGCGCATCGATTCCGCCGAAGACTTCCCCCTGCAATCCACCCATATGAAATTGATCACCGCCATCATCAAGCCGTTCAAACTCGAAGCCGTTAAGGAAGCGCTGACCGCCATTGGCGTGGAAGGCATGACCGTGACCGAGGTGAAGGGCTTTGGCCGCCAGAAAGGCCACACGGAGATCTATCGCGGCAGCGAATACACCGTGGACTTTCTGCCGAAGGCAAAGATCGAAATCGCAGTCACGGATGATTTGAAGGAAAAGGTGATCGCCGCCATCGCCGGTGCCGCCAAGACCGGCAAGATTGGCGACGGCAAGATTTTCGTCATGCCGCTGGATGAAGTTATCCGTATCCGCACCGAGGAGCGGGGCGACGCGGCCGTCTGATTTCCTCAGGTTGTCGGGATTTTAACGACTGTCATTGCGACAGTCGTTTTTTTATGCCCGGAAAGGTACAGTCGACGCTCAAACAAATTGGAAACGATTCTGGGGTAGGGCGGATTATCCTTAATCCGCCGTTCAGGATTCCCGTCACAAATCCAACCGGCGGATTAGGG
>JBEHXD010000562.1:0-4051 GCA_048498875.1 Verrucomicrobiota bacterium | reverse complement strand
ATCGCATGGATTTCTCCGCCTTGCCGAACGCAGGGGATTTCGGCCTGCCGGCGCAGGGAATTATCGTGACCCGGATCAATGGCGATTTGCTGGGCGGTAAACCGGTGGAACTTTGGAGCAAACTTTCCGGGGTGCCGGCTCCTCAACCCGGTCAATCACTGCCTCCGCTCGAAGTCACCGTGCGCGGAAAAGTTTCCCTCGAAAATGTTTTTGCCGGTGGAGTTGAGCTCCTGGTCGCCACCACGCCGCAACCCACGGACGCCCGCTTTGACGTGAAAATGAATCTGCTGGAGGGCGGACTCGACATCACCTCGGGATTCCAGAGCAAATTTATCGACGGCAGTTCGCTGCTGGCCCTCGCCCGGGCATTTCCCTCCGCCGGAACATCCGCAAAGGCAAAGGTCGACCCGAAAACGAAAGCCCGTTCGCACGACGCCTCCTACGCCACACTGCCGTTCTGGGGGGAACTGACCGGATCCTTTGATTTGGAAATCGGTGCTTTTGAGTTCTCACCGTATCGGATCGAACGGGTCCGCGGACGTCTCGATGCCACCCGTACGTCGCTGAATCTTCACGATCTCGGCGGTGAAATGTTTGCCGGACGCCTCGCCGGCGGGGTCAAAATCGAACATCCCGCGGACACGACCACGGGAGAACACACGCTCGCCGGAAACTTCGACATCCACCAATTTGAATCGGCGCGGGTCGTTCAAACTGTGTTCCCCAATCAGCTCGCCTCGGTCGACGCCAAAATCGACGTGCACGCCAGCGTCGCCAGTCACGGTAATTCATTTGTCTCGCTTATCGACCAGAGCACCGCCGATTTTTCCGTCGACGGCTCCCACGGCGTGATCCGGCTCACGGTGCCGAAATCCGATCTCATTTCCACCGCTGCGGTTTTTGGCGGCACCGTTTTGCTTTCCCCCGAATTACGCGCCCTCGGCCGGTTGCTGAAGAAATTTGCCGAAATGCCCGTCGACGAATTGCACATCACGGGGCGGAAAACCGCGACCGGTGAGGTCACACTGGATGAGTTTCGTTTCGAATCGCCGCAGGCCCGCCTGCTGGGTCACGGTCGGGTCGTGGTCGAAAATGACGAGCCCCTGATGCAGCGCCCGCTTCAGCTTTCGCTGCAACTGGCGGCCAAGGACGAACTCGCCGTGATTCTCAGCGGCATGAGTTTGCTGGAAAAGAAACCGCGCGCCGATGGCTTTCGCGCCATGAATGCCTCGTTCGAAATCGGCGGACGCGCCGGCGCGCCGGACACCACCGCACTCTACGACCTCTTCGCGAAAGCCGTCAGCGGCTCCCACGGCACCTGGGGATTTTTGATGCGAAAGGCCCAGAGCGAAATGGATCACCGCAAGCCTGCCGCGCCGGCCAGCGCACCTTCCCCATGAAAACGCTGATTCTTTTCTGTCTGTTAACCTTCGCGGGCGTTGCCGCCGAGCCTACGCCAGTGGCCATGTCCGGTGAAGTAACCAACACCACCGGGGACATCAAAGCCGCCGCCCGGATCAAAATCACCCGTGACGGAGAAAAGCTTTCCGCCGACTTGATCACGGCACCTCCGCTGACCGGGACCGGAAAACTCAACGGACGCTGCCTCGACGGTTGGTGTGACCTGAGTGGAAATCTCGACGGTGGTCTGACGATCAAGTTCCGCGGCGTCCTCAACGCGCACTCGTTTCGCGGCACCTACATCGTCACGCCAGCCCAGGGACAAATTCAGTACGGTCATTTTGATTTCGCCGACGCTCCCTTGCCGGCGAAATAGCCTCGACTCAGAGGTGGAGCGCGACCGGGCGCGTTGTTGGACGTTCGTTGGCACAACGAAGATCGACAACAGAAAGGGCCTTCGATCGCGTCAGCCCGCCGCTCAGGATTCGTCAGGCCCGATCACAAGCCAACCGATCTTCGCGCGGCCATAAACTCGACGTAATCGGCACCTTCCTGCGGTGAAGCAAAGAATGGCAGGACCGCGTCTTCGCTGGGTGGGTTGTCGCCATTGTGCGCCGCACGATAAGCTTCGACCGCCTTCATGACTGACGGCTGCACCTTTTGCTTGAGCTCCTGTACTTTCGCCACTTCAGGTGGAATATCCAGGGGCGTGGTCAGCGTTCCTGCCGGATCGTAGGTGACCGTCACACCGTCGGGCGTCGTCACCGTAAGCGGCTGTCCGTCCTGCATGGACACATTCGAATAATCTTCCCCGCCGACGGTCCGCACCGTCTTGATGTAGCCGCCCACCCCCACCAAGTCGCGGACCGACTGAGCCGGTCGTTTGTTATCCAACGCGAATTGCTGTCGCGCCGATTCGATCTGGCGAAGGTTGGCCAGCACCGCCCGTTTGAGTTCGTAGGGCGGCAAGCCAATGTTGGGACTTTTTACCGCGGTCGCAGCAACCGCCGGCCGGGACGCTTGCTTTGCAGGTAGCGCGGCATTGACGCGGTTTAAGCGTACGATTTCCGCGTCCAATTCAGACGCTTGTGCCGTCAGCCGGCGATTATCCTCCTTCAGCGACGCCACCAATTGCGATTGGTCGGTGGTTGCAGCCGGCACTTTCACCAGCGAGGAATCCGTCACGTCATTCTTGTGTCCAACGTATTTGCCTGCACCAAACGCAATCAATGCGCTGATCACCGCCGTTGTGATTATTTTTGTAGTCATAAAAGAAGTCAGGGTAACGAGGAATCCCGCACCGGAACCCGCGAAGGCTTGAGTCGCCAGCGACGCGGCCAATCCCGCCGGCGCAGCGATCGCGGGTTGCCCCAAAACCGCCGCACCCAAGGCCGTGACCGTGGAGGTGATGCCGCGACGCGCGAGGACCGTGCGCAGTTTGTCCAAAGCCCGATCGGTGCGCATCCGCGCCGCGTCCTCTGAAACTTGCACCGCCCGGCCGATTTCCGCAAAGGAGCGTTTTTGCAAAAAACGCAGTACGATTGCGGTGCGATCCGCCTCCGGCAGTTCATCGATCGCCGCATCCAGCAGTGGCTTGATCTGATCCCAATCCGGATCGGGTACATTGCCTGGCGTTAAAGACTCCATTTCCATGGCCGTTGCCTCCCGGGTCTTCCTCCGCTGTTCCGCAACCAGGAGATTGAGCGACGCATTGCGCGTCGCAGTGTACAACCACGCGGGCAAAACGGTATGCGCGGAGAGTTTTCGGGCATTTTTCGCAAGCGCAGTAAACACCTCCTGCGCAACTTCAGCCGCCCGATGGGCATCGCCTCCCGTCCGGCGCATCGCCGCGCCATAGACGAGATCGACATGCCGCTGCACCAGCTCGGCAAATGCCGTCTGCGATCCTTCCGAGGCATAGCGGCGAAGCAAGGTTGCATCATCGTTCATGGGCTTACCTACTAAACAGCGCCCGAAACGAAACCGAACAAAGAATCATCCGTGAAGCCACCCCACCCTCGCGCCACGCTGGCCGGCGGCGGCTGGCTTCCCCGGCTCGCGGCCAAGACGCGCATTTATCTCCGGGACAAATTGCCTCTGAGCTATCGCGTCGCCTTTGGCAGCCGCATCGGTATCGATGGTTATTTCTCCGGCGTTTCCAACTTACCCGGAGCGGAATCGTCACGGCAATCCGGGCCGCAAAAAACGACGACGAACTATCCGCCTGGTTCCTCGCCCAACCATTGGTCAACACGGCGTCGATCGCCGCTTCGAACGAATTCGTCCCCAAGCTCAGCACCAGTGGTCATCCGGGATATCCGGTGCGTCAGTGCGTGAAGTGGTTTTTATACCCGAAGTCGCTTCGCACTCCGGTTGACAGCATTTTCGAAGCGATCATTCAGGACGAAAATCTGGGCTCGTGATGGGGAAACCCGACCGGATTTCCCCATCGAAACAACTCGACGGAGTAATCCACCGCGACACTGTGACGACAGCTCATGTCCCGCCGCGTTCGCCAGTCACTGCTGCCATTTCTTGTCACGCTGTTTATCATGCTGGGCTGGGCGGGTTGCCATTCGCCGACAAGTGCGCCACACGCAGCGCCCAGTTCGCCGCCAAGGACGCCGGCCCCGTCGTTGCCTGCGCCCGC
>JBEHXD010000561.1:0-4054 GCA_048498875.1 Verrucomicrobiota bacterium | reverse complement strand
TCCGTCCGCTACACTCACTTTGACACCAAGCAGCTCAACCTGCGCAACGGCGACATCACCACGATGGCCCAGCGCATCCTGCGGTATGAGGGGTTTGTGGCGACCGATGCCTGGAACTTGAAGAAACAGGCCGCCAACTGGCTGCGCGGGACCGGTGCAAACGGTATCGCCACCGATGAGGAAATTGCCGCAGCGATCAAGATGCCCATCGCACAGTACAAGGGACTGCAGACCATCGTAGCCAACAACACCTATGCCGCGGTGATGGACATGGAATCCAAGGGCCATGAGGTGGAAATCAATTACAACCCCACCCGCTATTGGACAGTCAGCGCTTCAGTCACCAAGTCGGTGGCGATCGTCACGTCGGCCGGCTCGGCCGTCGATGACTATATCGCCGCGCGCATGCCCGTTTGGACCAGCCTGGAAGATCCGCGCTTCACCAACACCACGATGACCATCAATGGTGTGACCACGCCCATTACGCCCAACACCCTCCCCACCGGCGCCACCGGTCACCTGCTCTGGTGGAATATCGTCGGCGCGCAATTCAACGCGGCGGCCACCTACGATTCCAACAACTCCGCGGCGACCAACTTCGCCTCCAATGTCGACGCGCCGATGGCCGTATTCCGCGCCCTCATCGGCCGTCCCCGGCCGCAAAATCGCGAATACTCGGCCAAATTCAACACGAAGTATAATCTCGCAGGCATCACGGATAACAAAATCCTCAAAAATCTGAGCGTCGGTGGCTCGCTCCGTTGGACGAGCCGGGGTTCGATTGGTTTCTATGGTCTCGGGTATGACCCCTCCAAGGATCTCAAGCTCCCGGCGAACAAGATCCTCCAGTTGGATCCGACCCGGCCAATCTACGCGTCGCCTGAAACTTATGTCGACCTGTTCGCCAGCTATAAGACCAAGCTGTTCCATGACAAGGTCAGCGCGAACTTCCAGCTCAACGTGAAGAACGTGCAGGAGAAAGGCGGCGGCTTGCAGCCCACCGGTGCTTTCTTCGACGGGCAAATCTCCACCTACCGCATCGTCGACCCGCGGCAATTCATCCTGTCGGCCTCGTTCGACCTGTAACCACTTGGTATTCGCCGGGGGGCGAATTCTACTCATCGCCGTCACTCGCAAGGGTGGCGGCGATTTTTTTGCGGAAATCAAACCGGATCGGCGACAAACGCATTGCCGGACCGTCATGAGCCCGGCACGTTCGCCGGCACTGATGAAGCAATCCCGACGCTCCGCCCCCACCCCGGCCGTTTCCGCGGCCGCGTCGGAACCGGGCTGGCATTGGAGCGCCATGGCGGGGTTGTTTTTCATGGCCGCACTCGCCGCCTACTTTCCCGCACTGAATGGAGCGATTCTGTGGGATGATGCCGGACACATCACGAACCCCGCTCTGCAATCGTGGTCCGGGCTGGTTCGGATCTGGTTTGAGCCCGGAGTGACCCAGCAATACTATCCGCTCCTGCACTCGGCGTTCTGGTTCGAGCACCGGCTCTGGGGCGATGCCGTGCCCGGTTACCATCTGATCAACGTGCTGCAACACGTCACGGCCGCCGTCCTGTTTGGCGTGTTGCTTCGGCGCCTGGCGGTGCCGGGCGCCTGGATTGCCGCGGGATTGTTTCTGCTGCATCCCGTCTGCGTTGAATCGGTCGCCTGGATTTCCGAGCAGAAAAACACGCTTTCCCTCGTACTCTATCTCGGCGCCGCCCTCGCCTATCTGCGTTTCGATGCCGATCGTTCGCCCCGCCGATACGCCCTCGCCCTCTTCCTGTTTATAGGCGCGCTCCTGACCAAGACGGTCACGGCCTCACTGCCTGCTGCCTTGCTGGTCGTTTTTTGGTGGCAACGCGGTCATCTGCAGCGCCGCGATTTCCTGCCTTTGCTTCCGTGGTTTGCTTTAGGTCTCGGCGGTGGCTTGTTTACCGCCCACTTCGAGCGTGTGCTCATCGGCGCCCAAGGCGCTGACTTTACTCTCGACGCCATGGACCGCCTCGTGCTCGCCGGACGGGTCTTCTGGTTTTATCTTGGAAAACTTTTCTGGCCCGCGGATTTGATTTTCGTTTATCCGCGCTGGAACATCGACGCTTCCTCGCTCTGGCAATGGCTTTTTCTCATTGCGGCCCTGGTCCTCGTGGCCGGCCTGCTCTGGCGGAGCCGGCGAAATCGCGGTCCGCTCGCCGTTGCACTTCTGTTTGGCGGTTCGCTTTTCCCGGTGCTGGGCTTCGTCAATGTCTATCCCTTCGTCTTCTCCTACGTCGCCGATCACTTCCAGTACCTCGCCAGCCTCGGCATCTTCGCCGCGGCGGGTGTGATGCTCCAGCGTCTGCCGGGACGGATCGCCCTTGCAACCGGCCTCGCCATCGTCGCGCTGCTGGGTGTGCTGACCCGGCAACAGGCGGCGACCTATCGCGACAATTCCACGCTCTACGAAGTCACCCTGGAACGAAATCCCGACGCGTGGCTCGCGCACTACAACCTCGCCATCATTTTGCTCGGGGAAAACCGCCCCGGCGACGCCCTGCCCCATTTGGAACGCACCCTGGCGCTGCGGCCGGATTATCCCCTCGGACTCTCGAGTCTGGGCGACTGCCTGACCCGGCTCGGCCGCGCGGCTGAAGCGATCGTTCCCCTGGAGCAGGCGACCCGGCTTCAGCCCAACTACGCCGAAGCGCATAACAATCTCGGCGTTGCGCTCATGTCGCTCCAACGGGCAGAAGAAGGTCGCGCTCAGTTTCAAGCCGCCGTTCGACTCGACGGAAATTACGGCGCCGCCCAGCGCAATCTTGGTCAGGCTTTGGCCAGCGCCGGCCAGCTGGCGGAAGCGTTGCCGCACTTTGAGCGCGCGGTGGAGCTGCTTCCGGACAATTTCGACGCCCGGCTTCAGCTCGGGACCCTGCTCGCAGTTCAGGACCGGTTTGCCGAAGCCCTGCCCCAGTTCGAAGCGGCCGTGGAACTCAATCCCAATTCCGCCGACGCGCATTTGCGACTGTCCATGACGCTGCGTTCCCTCGATCGCAACGCCAACGCCGATGAAGAGTATCGTGAGGCCATCCGGCTCGATCCCAATGTGACGCGCTGAGAGAAACAAAAATTCCGGAAGGCGACACAGAGCGCACAGAGTTGGCACAGAGCAGCGGTGTTAGCGGACAAGGATAAAGTTTGGATCTTGGATCAAGCGATTCATCAGGCAGACCATCTTGCGCATGACGGCGACAAGGCAGACTATGGGTGGTTTTCCGTGAGCTTTGAGCCGCTGATAAAATGCGGTGAGGATCGGATTGGTTCGCGCGGCACAAACCGCGGCCATGTAGAGAACATGACGGACTTGCGGGCGTCCGCCACGGACATGACGTGGCGCCCGGTTTCGACCAGAGTCTTTGGGGTGTGGCGCGACTCCGATCAGCGCCGATAGCTGGGCTGATTCGATTTTGCCCAGCTCGGGGACGTAAGCGAGCAGCGTGGATGCGAGCACGGGGCCCACCCCGGTGATTTGCTGCAATCGTTCTGATTTGCTCCGCAGGTCCGGGTCACTGTCGATGTGTTGCCGGATCATTTTTTCCACCTGCTCAATCTGCTTTTTCAAAAACGTACGCTGCTTGCCCAACAGTTTGGCCAGTGTCGCTCCAGCCAAGGGCAGACGGTTTTCGACTTCGCTGCACTGGGTGGTGAGGGCACGACGGTGTTCAAGCAGTTCACGCAAAGTGGCCAAGGCGGCAATGACCGGTACAGCCAGGCGCAGCTGGATCTTTTGACCATAACGTCGCAAGAGGCGGGCATCGATCCGGTCGGTCTTGGCCAACAAGCCTTCGGCGTAGGCAAAAGCCCGCACCCGTCCCGGCTGGACCACGCAAACCTCGAGGCCCGCAGCCAACAGCTCAGCCACTACGATCTTCTCGTAACCCCCGCTGGCCTCGCAAATGACACGCGGGTGCGGCAGGCCTTTTAATTTGGCGATCAGCTCGGCCCGCCCTTCAGGACTGTTCGCCATCCCTCCCTCTTCGCTTTCATTTAAGCAGTAGTCCAGACGGGCCGCTGCGATATC
>JBEHXD010000560.1:0-4060 GCA_048498875.1 Verrucomicrobiota bacterium | reverse complement strand
CAGTGACCCGGACCTGCGGAGCAAATCAGAACGATTGCAGCAAATCACCGGGGTCGGCCCGGTGCTCGCATCCACGCTGCTCGCTTACGTCCCCGAGTTGGGCAAAATCGAATCAGCCCAGCTATCGGCGCTGATCGGAGTCGCGCCACACCCTAAAGACTCCGGGAAAAGCCGCGCGCCACGTCATGTCCGTGGCGGACGCCCGCAAGTCCGTCATGTTCTCTACATGGCTGCGGTTTGTGCCGCACGCACCAATCCGATCCTCACCGCATTTTATCAGCGGCTCAAAGCTCACGGAAAACCGTCCATGGTCTGCCTTGTCGCCGTCATGCGCAAGATGGTCTGCTTGATGAATCGCTTGATCCAAGATCCAAACTTTATCCTTGCCCGCTAACACCGCTGCTCTGTGACAAAAAAGGGCGTCGGTCTACGGGGCCGCAAAAATCAGCGACGACGATCCGGACGGGAAAGGATGTTTCGTCGTCACCCCCGAGGGCCAGCGAACGCGGACTTCACGCGGGGCATTGGCATCCAAGTAGCCAAAGAAACACGCAGCGGTGGATTGGCTGTAATAGCCAGACCCCGCATAGACTTCGCTGGTGAGAATTGATCCGTCCGCCAGTTCGACAGAAATCCTTGCGCCGACAGCGGCCGGGTTTCCCGACGGGCCGTGCAGATCGATGCGCACGGATTTGCGGCCGGCGACGCCGTTGTTTCGAAACGCAAGCGTCTCATCATTGTTTCTGGAGACGAGAAAATCGGGCCAGCCGTCCTGATTGAGATCAAGCACGACAAGCGCCTTGGCATCGCCGGGCACCAGCAGATTGCTCTCCACCGGAGGCACCACCGTAAAATGACCGAGACCATCCCCGCGTAACAACTGGCTCAGACCGCCATCAAAGCGGCCGACGGCGGTAATCGGAGCAAATGAATTTTGCACCGCGTAGATGTCGGCGCAGCCATCGCCGTCAAAATCCCCGGCGACAATGCCCTGCAAAGGCGCAATCTGCACCACACGCGGCAACGGCTCAAAACGATAGGTGCCATCGCTCTGACTCAGGAATACACCACTGCGCAATTCGGTTGCCGCGAATCGCTGCGCCTGGGCGAGCTTATCCTCGCCAAAAATTTCCGCCAGCGTCGCCTTCGCATAATTATCGTTAAGGGGAAAACGTTTAAAAATCGCGGGAACGGCGGCGCCCATGTCACGACGGGCGCGCCACGGAAAAATGCGTTCACCCTCGTAGCAGGCTTCGACGAGTTGCTGCGAGCCATCGCCTTTGAAATCACCCGAATAAAGCAACGCAGGGTGTCCGGCATCCCCATGATATTGCGTGTTCAATCCGACATTACCCACCACGTAATCGGGCCGGCCATCGCCGTTGAAATCCGCCGCCGCGAGCGACGTCCACCACCCTGTGCCCGCCGCGGCAAAACCGGCCTTCTCCGTCCAGTCTTCGAAGCCACGGCCTTGGTTGTTGTGGAAATATTTCACCGTGCCCCACTCCAGCGTCAGCATCAGGTCAAGCCAGCCATCACCGTCCACGTCCGTCCAAAGTGCCGCTGTCACCATTCCGACTTCCCGCAAGCCTGGCGCCAGCGTGTCCGTGACGTCCTCAAACTTTCCGCCGCGATTCGCCAGCAACGCGCTTTGCGGCGCCATAGGATATTGGCCGGGCAGGAGTCGTCCGCCAATAAACACATCGAGCCGGCCATCGCGATCGAAGTCACCCGCCACCGCCGCGCCCGCATTGATCGGCAACAGAGGAAGCGCGTCCTCGCGGGCGGGATGGAAACCGCCATGACCGTCACCCAGATAAAGCATCGGTTGATAATCAGGGCTCCCAGCCAGCAAAGTGTTGCCGCCCTTGGTCACGAGCAGGTCGTCATTGCCGTCACCATCGGCGTCGAAGGCCAACAGTGGGCCATCGTTGCCCGTGCCCGGCGCAATCCCGGACGCGCCGGAAACATCAAACTTTCCTGCGCCCGTAACGCGGGCGATGCGAAGTGGATCCACCGTTGTCCCACCGACGGCAACGGCGTCCTGACCAGCATTTCCCAATTTCCCCACCGCCAGACCCGGACCACGACGATTGAAGTGGAAGGGAAGCAGCCGCGGCTGCGACACCTCGTTGACCTTCTCCTCTCGTGACCGGAGGGCCAAGCCTACGCTGCCGCCCACCTCGGCAAATTGTCCGGAGGCTACTGACTTTAACTCTTGAGATTGCCTGGACGCAGGCCCGGCGGGTTCCGTAATGGTGTAGCACTGATCGACGCCGATGTTTTCCCACGTCTGCTCGTGACCACTCGGCCAGCTCACGACCATTCGCCTGATCACCGTGTCAGCGCCCAGCCCAAAATGAATCGCCGGTTCACTGCTGGACATGTAGCCACGGGCCAGCCCAAGGGTACGGATCTGTACACCGAGCGCGCTCTCGATTTTCAGCGTGGCGCCCACCCCGAAGCGATTGGAAACAGTCCCGTGCAAATTGATCACGATGCGGTGGCCAGTATCACAGTCGTTCCGCAACACACTCACGCCGTCCCGGTAGTTGGCGTAGACGAGGTCGAGATCGCCGTCGCCATCCAGATCACCGAAGGCTGCGCCGAAACTGACGCCCTTGTGATCGAGCCCCCAGGACGGCCCCACATTTTCAAACTGCAAGTTTCCGAGATTTCGCAGGGCAAGGTTGTTTTCATTCTGGACCGGAGTTGAATCCAATACCCGAATACGCTCGGCCGGTGATGCGGCGCTCGTCTGGCGTTTGACGGCATCCACTCCGGAGTCTTGCAGGAATCCATTCGTGACGAATAGATCGAGGCGGCCGTCGTTGTCCAAATCCTCCCACCGCGCCGACCATGTCCAGTCCGTCGCCGCCACCCCGGCCAGGAAACCGGCCTCTTGAAAGTAACCGGTGCCGGTGTTCAGCAGCAGCGCATTGCGATCATATTTCGGAGCACCCGGCGCATTTTCCGGCCGGTCCTCGCGTCGCGCACGCGCGTCCGCCATCATGTGCTGGTCCTTCTCATGCGTGGTCGCAGCCATGTCCACGACGAAAAAGTCCATCAACCCGTCGTTATTGACGTCGCCAAAATCCGCGCCCATCGAGGAGAAAGAAGTGTGGGGCAACACGCGCCCGGAAACATCGGTGAAAGTTCCATCCCGGTTATTGTGGTAAAGCGCATCCGGGACGCCGTAGTCGTACGCGACGTAAAGGTCCGGCCAGCCGTCGTTATCATAGTCCCACCAAGTGGCGGAGTGACTCCGGGCTTCACCCTTGATGCCCGCGAGTTCGGTCACATTGGTGAAAGTGCCGTCGCCCCGATTGTGAAACAGGTAGCCACGCCGGCCTTTTGAATCATCGGTCCCGCTCAACAGATTGGTCGCGACATAAACATCGAGCCAGCCATCGCGATCGTAGTCACAAAAGGACGCCATCACCGAGGCATCCTTCACATCCAGACCATAGGCGTGAGCCATCTCCTTGAAGGTTCCGTCACCTTGATTGATATAAAGCAGATTGGGCGCGTTGAAACGGCAGACATAGAGATCGAGCCGGCCGTCGTTGTTCACGTCGACAAAGGTCGCGCCCGATTTCCAGACTTTACCGGCGGCTCCCGCATCTCCTACCCCCGCCTTCTCTGTCACATCCTCGAAATGGAAGTTGCCGAGATTGCGAAAAAGCCGGCAGCTCTCGGTTTTGCTGACCACGAAAATATCAGGTCGGCCGTCGCCGTCGTAGTCGCCAATTGCCACGCCTGTGCCCACCGAGCCCGCGTTGAATTCCTGATAAAGTTCTCCGTGCATCCGCGGGTCGTTGTAGCGATTCTCCGTCCGGACACCGGTTGCCTCGGGCGGAAGTTGAACGAACAGGGTTTTTCCACGCGGCCCCGATTGCTCGCTCAGAGCCGAACCGGTGAGGCCCACAGCGACATCGGCCGCGAAAATCGCTGGAGAAAAGCAGACTGAAATCAGCAGGGCTGCATAGCCGATGATCAAAGCCGCGATGGATCGCAAACGAGCGGAACAATCATGAAGTATTTTCAACCCTGCATTCTC